>JBDRVQ010000042.1 GCA_039801905.1 candidate division WOR-3 bacterium
CTCAGTGATTATCAAATCGGCATCAGTCACTAAATTTCTCCCGTAGCCGGTCGCCACTATTTTTCTGTAGCCGATTAAGTTTTTTTTCACCTCTTCAATTGCCGATTGGGGTTGAAAGGCGGTTTTGACCACTACTTTATCTTTAATCCCATCCTCCGCCAATAATACCCCTTTGGTGTAGCAGGCACCAATATCAATTCCTAATACCATCCCACCTCCTTAGCCCCTTCTACGAACGCCATAAGGTTCTCTTTTGGGGTTTTAATCGGAACCTCACAACCAGTGGCGGCGATGTAACCCCTTTCCGCTTTCCGGCCAATTTCCACCATCTCTTTCGCCCCCTCCTTAATTGCTTCGGGCGAAGAGAAGATAAGATTGGTTGGTGGAAAATTTCCAATAATTCGCATCTTCCTTCCCAGTTTCTCGCAAATGAGACTTATCGGCACTTTATCCAAACTGATGAGGTCCGCGTTTGTCTCCGGGAGGAGATCGAGAATTGGTTCGGTATCACCACAGATGTGAAGAATACAGTCAAGGTCATAGCGATGGAGAAAATTTATCAATTCCCTTTCATAAGGAAGGGCAAATTCTTTAAAAGTCTTGGGACTGATTACACTGGTGGAAGCCAGAGGGTCAACAATGATTGGTAAACCACCGGCATCAATTATGGCAAAGGAAAATTCAATCGCCGCTTGTAATGAGATTTCCAGCAAATCTTTTACCAAAGAGGGATTCTTAATGGTATTGATGAGAAATTCTTCCGGGTTAATAAGGAACATAGCCGTAGTAAAAGGAGCGGGCAGATAAGCCAGAATTGGCACCCGGTCACCAAGTGCTTGATAAGTAAGTCCAATCGCCTCTAAGTAGAGGGGCAACCTCCCGGTGGCATAAGGGTTTGGTATTTTAAGTTCTTTAATATCCTTTCTATTAAGGGCGGGGGTCTTAAGGACGGGCAGATCATCTTCCGGATAGAAGAATTCCGAACCGAGCGCTTCCGCAATTATCCCCACTTCGGAGAAAATGTTAGTGGCATCACAGCCAAATTCTTCCCAGGCGATAATCTGTGCCTTCGCCATCGCTTTGCCATTGGTAGAATATTCCCTTAATTTCATCCCTGCCACCTTTGCCGAAAAGGAGGTGAGTAAAGGAATTACTGGACAACGGTCAGGCTTTTCGTCAATCACCAAAAGAGCAAATCGCTCCCGGGGGGTTAGCCTCTCCTTCATTTTATCGTCTCAATAAATGCCTCAAGCCTGGTCTTTAACTGTTCAGTGATGCCTCCGGGACTCGGTACATCAATCGCCAAAACCGGAACCGCCTGCAACTCCTCTTCCATTAACTTTGTCTCCAAGGCACAGTGGGAAGCACCGAGCACATTGGTGATTAATACCCCTTTAATCCTCCCTTTCTCTACTTCCTCCTTTATCCTCCTTATCCTCTCCTTCGTTGTGCCGATCAGGGAGGCATTCAGGAATGCTTGGGCAAGAGCCAAAAATGGGTCAAGGTTTTCAGAAATGGGAACTAACGCCTGATTTATTAAATATTCCGTAGTTAAGACCCGACAGCCAAAATCTTCTATCAGATTTAAAAGAATTGGGTCAGCGCTTGGTGTTACCCAAGCGATAGGAATGGCATCTTCCCTTAAGACCCCAATCCCCTTTGCTACCCTTTCTTTAACTGTTTGAAGAATCCCTTCCACAATTTTTATCCATTCCGCAAAATCACCATAGCCGTACAGATTGCCAAATTCAATCACCATCATCTCCAACGCCGGGAGGGGAGCAATTTTCGCCTGAGAAACAGTCTCCTTTAATTCCTTAACCAAACTTCGGAGATAATTCGCCTTCCTAATACTTTTTTTCAATTCCTCTTTTTGGAGATTGCGACCGGTAATTTCTACCATCTTCTGCCAAATTTTTTGATACTCTTCAATCAGATAGCCGGCTACCCTCTCTTCACTCCCTTGACGCCGAAGAGGAATTTCAACCCAAAGGGGATTATAACCAATATCTTCCAAGAGTTGCATAAGGCAGGAGTAGTCATCACAGGAAGCACCGGTGGCGGCAATGATTAAATCGGGTACGGGGAAATATGCCCTTTTGGAAAATGCGGCTAAAATCGCCTTTGAGAAACAGGTCGCCTCCGGGATTCCCAATTCGCTCGCCCTGGTTAAAAGGACATTTGACTTATTGTAGAAAGGAACCCACCAGAAGCATTCGGGATAGAAAGGGATTGCTTCGGGAAAAGCCATAACGATAACCGGAATAATGCCCAAATCCCCCATCGTGGCAATCACCTTCCTGCCAGTCTGTTTTGCCCGGAATAATCTCTCCGATTCATTAAAGACAAATCCCCAGAGGCGCAGCGAAGAAAAGGAATTGTCAAATTTCAGTTCTTTTAATTCCCGTGCCCCGTAGACAAAAAAAGTTGCTGGTGGTGAGAGGTATCTCCCCCAATCGGAATTTTGGTAATAATTGAATTTTTTTATCACCTCATCCGGAACTTTCCGAAACTGGCGACTCCACTCGGAAAGGGTGATCCTTTTTGGTGCTACCTCACTAAACATAAATATTTTCTTTAATACTTTCGGCAAAGGCAGCGATTCTTAATTGCCATTGGCTAATATGAGAAAAGGAAAAATCACTTCGGATTCTTAAAAGGGGAAGCCCAAAAGTTTTCTCCATCCGGCTCAACTCAAACTCATAGTTATCACAGTAGTCTAAGGTCCAAGCCACGATACCTTGACAATGGCGTTCTTTCAATTCCATACTCACCCATTCGTAAAATTTTTTATTGGGCCGTTTAAAGATACAGGGGGGTTGGTGATAATAGGCTTCTTTAATCCCGGTTAAATTTTTCTCTCTTATCTTTATCAGAAGAGGCCGAGAGATCCCACAATTAAAATCGCCCACAATCTGCAAATCCTTTTCCAGTAATTGGAGAAAGGGATTAGCTTCATAAGAGATGGGGCTCCCTAAAAGATAGACCCGGGGATTAGTGGAAGGCGAGGAAGTAGAGGAGGGAAAATTAGCCGGTGGATTCCCCTTATGATAACTAATACAAAGTTTATGAAAATCCGAGGTGGAAAAAAGAGACGGCTTAGCCTTTCGCTGCTGGTCCATTACCCGTAAGCCTTCCCGAAAATTTTCCCATCTCTCAATCTCTCGGGCAACTAATTCCGGAGTTAATTTTTTCTGACCGAGTTTCTCTAAAAATTTCACCAATTCCTCTATCTCATCATTAAAGATTTTTGGATTGTCGGTTCGGGGATTATTTAGAATATGAACGGGAAGGGAGGTGAAGTGGGTAATTACTTCCAATTGGCGTCTTGCCAGATCGCAGCCCGTAGCCCCGACAACACCAACAAATCTCTTTTCGTTCTCCAAAAGATAACCAAGGTTTGCCTTCACTAAGGGACAGGCATCAACCTTCACGACCTCTTCCCCTTTTTCACTGAAACTTATCGTCCCGTGAATTAAACGATAGGGTAGAAAACCGGTGGCCGAGAGTAATTCCACCGGAATATAAGAACAGGTGTAGCCGATTAGCCCCACGGCCGCAAACGCAAAGCGGAGACGAAAGTTTTTGGGAAATTTGGTTCCAAGGCTAATTCTATCTGCTTTGCCTTCTCCCTGATGCCCTCCGCTTCCTCAAAAATCTTCTTGTCAAGAAGAGCCATTATCGCTCCCCTTAACGGCAAGTCCTTTTCTTGGTGGATCTTCTCTATCTTCTGAGGCAGAAGACCAATTCTCATTAAAGATTTTTGGTTAAGATGGGAACCAAATTCCCCAGTGAGAATAGTCTCTTTAATCTCCGATGGTTTAAGTCCCACTTTCTGGAGCAGTATCTCAATCCCGGTATGAATCGCCGCCACCGCGAGTTGTAGTTTTCGGATATCATTTTGGGAGATTTTTATCCCGCCGATAGTAATCTCTTTTAAGAGGCGACCATCTTCTCTCAAATAACCAATTTCCAGCATAATACCTAAAAGGTCAATTAAACCGGAGGCGCAGATACCAATCGGTTTCTTTTTCCCAATCGTCCGGTATCTAATTCTTCTTTTGTATCCGCCTGAGGCGGATAACCGATCAATCGCCCCAGGAAGAGCAAAACTCCCACAAGTTACGCCGGTTCCCTCAAATGCCGGACCAGCCGCGGTGGAAACAGCAAAAATCTTTTCCGGTGTAACAAGGACAACTTCGCCGTTTGTCCCCAAATCAACATAAAGGGAAATCTTTTTAGATTTACTCAATCCACAGGCAATAAGACCAGCAACAGTATCGCCGCCGATAAAACCACCGAGGCAAGGGAAGATATACGAAGGGGGATTTTTTAAGAAGACGCCTTCCTTCAATTCGCTCCGGAATGGGTAACGGGCTAACCCGTTAAGGGGTTTATTGAGATAAAAGGAGAGATTCACCGGATTACCAACCACGGTGGTAAAAGACGGCCTTTTAAAACCAAGGCATTTCTTTATCTCCCTGATGCCGAAAAAGAGGAGATTTCGCAATCGGTCATATCTTCCCCGCAGCGCCTTACTGATACGGGTGACGACATCGCTACCCAAATGATTCTGAGGGTTAGGTAGATTCACCTTCTTTTTTATCCGGCCATTCTCTAAGTTGACCGCTGCTCCCTTTAAGATTGTTGTGCCGAGGTCTAATGCCAGTCCGAAAATGGGCATCTTTGAAGAAACTAACTCAGTGCCTGGGCGATTTTAATCATCATTTTAATATTTTCCGGTTCGGTTTCGGCTGGCACATCACAAGAAGTAGCCAGAATGAGAGATGGGTTTAATTGCTGGGCATTCTCGATCTCCTTTTTCATCTTTTCCCAGTCACCGAAAAATATCGTCTTGGTGGAAACACCCCCCATCTTTACCGTTTCGGTCTCAGGGCTAATATCCTCAATACTTAAAATATCACAACCAATTTTATCAAGAAGGGAAATTATTGGTTTTGTTTCACCACAGATGTGCAATCCGACTAAAAGCCCGGCCTCTTTCACCTTCTTTACCAAGGTAGTAAGGGGTTCTTGGGCAAATTGGGCGAAAAAATTCGGGGAGATGAGACTGGCAGAGGCGCAGGGGTCACCGATAAAGATATTAACCTCTAAGGAAAGGAGTTGGCGGAGATAGTCAATCTGAAATTGGAGCGTTTCCTCCAAGGTCTCCCTTACCTTTTCTTCCTTTTCCATCAACATTTTTAGAAATTCTTCCATACCGATGAGAAAGGCGGCGAGGGAGAAAGGACCTTTGATTGAGACAAAGACCGGAACATCCACCATCTTTTTTAATAACCGAGCGGCTTTAAGGATAACCCCTCTTCGATCCCTACCTCTTTTTTTCCTTCTGGGCCCGAGCAATTGGGGGATTGGTTCTAAGCACACTGGACAACCTAAGGCTTCGGCTTCGAGATAAGGGTCGGAAAAGAGAAGGACCATATCATACCGGTAGAAGTGATAACCGTAACTTATCACTTCGGCCAATTTTTCTCCATCTCGGACGACGGCGGCTAAAGTGGTGTTAAATAAGCGAGCGCAGTGGTCAGCAACTACGATGGGAAAGACCGCTCTCTTCTCTTTTTTCTGGACGACCGCGGTTATTCTATCCAATATTTAACCTTTCTATTAACTTCACCGCCGCGGTAGCATCTTCGCCGTAACCATCCGCCCCGATCATTTGGGCAAATTTTTCATTAACCGCTGCCCCGCCAACAATCACTTTAATCTTATCGCGCAAACCTTTCTCTTTTAGAATTTGGATAATTTCTTCCATCCCGAACATTGTGGTCGTCATTAGAGCGGAGAGGGCAAGAACCTGGGGTTTTTCTTCCGCTACCGCTTTGATAAATTTCTCATGGGGGACATCTCTTCCCAAGTCAATAACCTCATAGCCATTGGCTTTTAGCATCACCTTCACGATATTTTTCCCGATATCGTGGATATCACCAGAAACGACACCGATGACAATCTTTCCCCTCTTTTCTCCTTTTGATTTTAGTAAAGGGGTGATGAGGTCAAAACCGGCATAAAAGGCGTCAGCGGCAATTAGGACCTCAGGGACAAAATATTCCTTTTTGGAAAAGAGTTCACCTACCTCTTTCATCCCGGCGATTAGCCCTTCTTTTAAGATTGCTTCCGGAGGGTAATTTTCCTTTAAGGATTGGAAAATTAGTTCTTTAACCCGGCTGACATCCAAATCAACGAGCGCCTTTTTTATCTCCGAAAAATCCAATCTTTCCCCTTAAGGCTAATCCTTACTTTTGGCCAATAAAAAGACCTCTTCCTACTTTATGTTCGTGGGCTGCCTTGCGCCAGATGGTGACGAGGTTTTCCGCAAATTTATAAAGGTCAGATCCGAAGTTCTTTTCAATCGTTGGTTTCAATTCCACGGTTACTTTATGATAGTACTCGTCAAAGCATTTGGCAAACTCTTCGGTCTGGTCCAATGCCTCTAAGACCTTAAAGCCATTCTTTTTAAGGAGTTCCTGATAACCTTTAAATGTCTCCATATAGGGAAAGGCCATAGAGTCGTATAAGGGTTCTAATTCCTCAGGGGTAATTTTCCCGGTGATTATCCAGTCGGTGAAACCAATCTTGCCCCCTGGTTTTAAGACCCGATAGGCTTCCTGAATGAGCCGATTCTTATCGGTAACATAACACCATGCCTCCTGACCCCAGACGACATCAAAGGTCTCTTTTTTGAAAGGGAGGTCTAGCGCATTACCCTCATAGTATTCAATGAGGTGGTCAAGTTTTGCTGCAGCGGTTCTTTCTCTTGCCTTTGCCAGCATCGTCTTGGTCGCATCTAAACCTTTGACATAGACGCCGTATTTACTGGCGAGATGTCGGGCTGGTGCACCTAAGGCACTGCAGATATCTAAGACAACCTGACCGGGCTTGAGTCCGATTTTTTCCGCCAAAAAGTCAGTTGCTTCTGGTCCGCCCGAGTGAATCTGCTCACCCATTACCGCTTCCCAGAGTAGTCCACCGGGACCGTCATAGACATCCTGGACATCCTTTATTGTGTAGTCTTTTTTATAATTCATAAACACCTCCGTTTTTATCGGCAATAAATTTTAAAAGTGGGAAGTTCTTAATATAAGAAGGGAATTTCCTTCCCCTTTGACGGAAGTGGAGGCAACTGCCTCCTCGGAGAAATTTCATACTCCCTTCCGACCTAAGAAATTAATTACTCTCATCTTTATCATAAAAAGTATAATCACAATTTCCCTTTTGTCAAACACCTGCTTTTTGCATCAAGAGATAGTATTCAATCGTTTTCCTAAAACCAAAAACCGGAGCCACCAGAATGAAAGATTGACTTCTTTTTTCTTTCCGATAAATTAAATTATGAGAATATCTTTTATTTTCCTATTTTTTATCGGCCATTGGGCTTTGGGTATTATCCCCTTACCTCCTTCGCCTTCCTGGCAGTCCTCAGATAATGACTACGCCACGGGTGGTGGCTTCGGTGATATTGACACCAATGGTTTTATTGACTACGTCACCTCTAATGGGAATGATATGGCTTCCAATCGCAACGCCGTCTATTTTAATCGGAATGGTATCTTAGAAACCAATGCCGGTTGGCGTTCTCAGGACCAGGGCTATTTCGGTCACCTCTATTTGGGCGATATCAATCAGGACCGCCTTTTAGACTTAGCGGTTGTCTACTTGGGTTATGGTTCTAACCAAGGTGCTACCCGCATCTATCGCAATCGGGGCGGCGGTTTGGAAAATTCCCCTTACTGGCAATCCGCCGACCGTTATAACTCTTTTGATTGCTGTTTTGGTGATATTGATTTAGATGGTGATTTGGATTTAGCGGTTGCCGCCGGTGATGCTTATAATAATATCCGCTCCCCGGTGCGGATCTATCGCAATAACCAAGGCATCTTTGAGACAAACCCCTATTGGACAAGTCTTGATTCCCAACCGAGCGATGCTTTGAGATTTCTTGATATCAATAACGATGGCTTTTTAGACCTGGTTGTTGGCTACCGAAGAAAAGTAGCAATTTATATCAATAATAACGGCACTCTTCCCCGGCAACCAACTTTTTCCTTTCGGGAAAAAGGTTGGGTACTAAGGATTGCGATTGGTGATTATGACCGAGACGGGTGGGTTGACTTTGCCCTTGCCAGTAATGGGCAGTTAAGTGGTGATTCCAGTAGAATTAAAGTCTTTAAGAACCGAAACGGAATGATTGATACCATCCCGGTTTTCCAGATGCTTAGAAATACCCGGTATGCCTCCTGTGTTGCCTTTGGTGATTGTAATGGTGATGGCTTTTTAGAACTGGCGGCTGGTGGTTGGTGGGAGCCAATCTGTGTCTTTGAAAACCGGAACGGCGTCTTGGATACTCTTCCCACCTGGTCCTATTCTATGGGCAATAACTTGGTCTGTGAGATGATTATGTGGGGTTGCTTCGGTAACGACCACCTCCAAAATGAGACATTCTCCGCAATTGGTGATGGTCAAAGGAAATTATTCCTCATCCCTAATACCCCCGTCCAATTTTTACGCTCCGTCAAGATAAATAGTTCTCCCCTGCCCGATTCCCTATTTGCCTTTGATTTCCTCTCCGGCTATTTCTCCTTGCGCCATCCCTTAACTAACTCCGAAACCCTGAAAATAGATTATACCTATTCCCCTTATGGCGATTTAGGAGTGACCAATTGGGACCAACCATCCGGTAACCTCCTTTTCCTTAACACCTCGCCACCGGTCGGCATCGCGGCGAAAGGAGATTTAAGAAAAACGAAATCCCACTCTCTTTTATTAGAAGAGATAAAAGGGGAAGTGAAAATTTGGGATGCCAGCGGCAGGGTAGTGAAAAAGTTCTCGGTGCCGGATAGTAAAAAAATATCTCTTATCGGCTTAAAACCCGGAATTTATTTCGTTAACGGGAAGAAGGTTATTAAGTTATGAGAATCATCAGGTTTACTTCGGTAACTTCCACTCAGGATATTGCCAAGTCCTATATTCCCCAAAAAGAGGAGTTGGTCATCTGGGCGGAAGAGCAAACAAAAGGTAGAGGGAGATTTGGTCGGGAATGGCATTCCCCAAAAGGGGGTCTCTACTTTTCTCTTTTACTCTTTCCCAAACCAGAAGAGATACTCACCATTCATCTCAAACTCTTCCTTTCCGCGGTGAAGGGGATTGAGAAGGTGGCAAATATCTCCTGCCTTTTCAAATGGCCTAACGATTTAATTTACGAGAAGAAGAAATTGGGGGGTATCCTCTTAGAAAGAGAAGGGACAGCGATCATCGCCGGTTGCGGCATAAATGTGAATAATGAAACCTTCCCTTCTGAAATAAAGGATGCCATTTCCCTCAAACTCATCTTAAAGAGAGAGATACCGATTGAAGAACTGCTAAGAGAAATTATCTCCCTCTACGAAAATGCTCCCCCATTTTCCCAAATCTTATCGGAAATCAGAAAACGAAACCTCCTCAAGGGAAAATATATCCACCTCCGTGCCTTTTCCCGACTTTGGGAAGGAAGGGCTTTAGATATTGACGAAGAAGGAAAACTAATCCTCTCCCTCCCCGAAGGAGGGATCTTAACCCTTTTCTCCGGAGAGGTGGAGAAGGTTTATGAGACCTAATTGGCTTTTGGCGATTGACATTGGAAATTCCTTTACCCATTGCGGTCTCTTTCGGGAAAAGAATCTCATCATTGAGATGCGATGGCCCACCCGAGAGAAGATAAAGGAAGGAAATAATTGCTTTTCCTATCTCGTCAAAAAGGCAGACGAGGTAATCATCGCCTCGGTGGTGGCAAAGAAGGGAGAAGAGTTAAAGAATCTAATTCGGGGGAACTATCGGAAAAAGGTCTACTCCCTAAAAGATGATTTAGAAACCGGGTTAAAAATTTCTTACGGTAGTAAAGAGAGCCCTCTGGGTGAAGACCGCATCGCCGGTGCTTCGGCGGTTGCCTTTCATTACCGGAAAGACGGAATAATTGTTGATTTAGGAACTGCCACTACCATTTCCGCAGTTACTAAGGAAGGGAAATTTTTGGGCGGCCTTATCGCGCCGGGAATTTTATCGGCCCTCTCTTTCCTAAAAAAGGCTGAAAGGCTCCGACCTTTTTCCTCTTATTTTCTTATGAACCGTCCTTTAAGAAAAATCCCTCCCCCCTATTTAGCCCAAGATACCGAAAATGGCATCCGAAACGGCATCTACCTCTTCCTTAAATCTTTTTTGGAAGGGACGATAAAAAAGATAAAATTGGAAATGCCCCAAAGAAGTTTCACCACCTTTCTCACTGGTGGTTTATCCTTCCTTCTCAGTCCGATCTTAGAAGGGATAGACATCATTGACCCCTTTCTTAACCTGCGGGGTCTTTGTATGATATATTACTTAAATAAAATTCGGAGGTAAAAATGGGTTGCATCGGCGTTTTTCTGGATATCCAGAATGTCCAGGAGACATTTGAGCGCCAAGGGAAAGAGGTGCGCTATGATGCCCTGCAGCGAAACATCATTGTCCGCTTAAAACGAGACGCTCGGGAGTACAAATTCGTTGCCTTTGTTCCTTATAAGAGAGATGATGAAAGGAGACAGAGGCTAATTGATGCCTTATCCTTTATGAACTACCGGGTTGTTTCCAAAATGGTGCGGGAGAGGTTGGATGGTAGTTTTAAGGCGAATATGGATATTGAGATCACATTGGAGATTCTCTCAATGAATCCTTACTTGGATGAAGTGGTGCTCGTCACTGGGGATGGAGACTTCGTCGCCTTAGTTGATTACCTCTCCCGGCAGGGAAAGAGGGTGACGGTGATTGGCTTAGGAAAGGGTTATACCTCGGTGGAACTGATTCGCGCCTGTGACGAATACCTCAATTTAGACGAACTGGAAGGGGTGATAAAAGAGATCTACCTCTAAAAGGAAATTTTCCTGCGGAGTAATGCCTTACTTCTTAGGGATTGAGACCTCAGGGATGGAGACTGGAGTCTGCCTCTTAAAAGAAGAAACGGAATTTTTAATCCTAAAATCGGCTGCGGAGGGGAAGCATCAAGAAAATCTCTTCCTTCTCCTTAAAGATCTCTTCTCCCACTTCCGAATTCAACCGTCCGACCTCACCGGAATCGGGGTGACGATTGGCCCGGGTATGTTCACCTCTTTAAGGGTTGGCTTAGCCGCCGCCAAAGCCCTCTCTCTGCCCCATAAGATACCAATTAAAGGGATTGATACCTTTTTGGGCCTTACCCAAACATTTTATAACCTATTTCCCGAGGAAGAAGAAACCATTATTCCCGTAATTGATGCCAAAAGAAACCAAGTCTACGCCCAGGTCTATAAAAGAAAAGAGAAAAATTCCGAACCCCTCCTCACCTTTCCGGAAGAGATTGTCAAAAGATACCCAGATGCCATCTTCTTTGGTTCCGGGATAAAATCTTATCCTCAGGTCTTTTTACCTGCTAAGAGAGCAAATCTCTTTTTCCCCTTACCAGAAGTGATTTGCCAGTTAGCCAAAGAAGCGATTACCCGGGGCGAGATTGATGACCCCTCGGAACTTGTTCCCTTTTACATCAAAGAGCCGGACATCCGTGTTTGAGATGAAGAAAGGGATCATAATCTTTTTTGCCCTGTATGCCTTATTGACTTGCCAAAAGGGAGAACGGGGCGGGTATGACTATCTCTTAAAAGAACCAGAAGATATCATACACCCACCATCCGGGACTGCCAATGCCTGGATCACCATCATCGGTGGCAACCATACCGGTCAATACTATGTCTCGCCTGATGGTAATGACAATAATCCAGGAACTTTTGATCAACCTTTCAAAACGATTGCCCAAGCGGCAACCCATCTCCAACCTGGAGATACCCTTGTTGTTTTTGCCAAAGAGAGAAATGCCCGGCCGGTGATTGCGGGGGAAAACAATCTTTCTGCCGCATTTGACATTTCCAATTGTCAATATCTAAGGATTGAAAATTTTGAAATCACAAGTAACCAGGGCCGGAAATTTCGGGAAGGAATATCCGGAACCGGAGGACCGGTTGAGCATATCGTCCTGAAAGATTTAAATATCCACCATCTTGATGAATTCGGCATTGACATTGGAGATGCCAATGATTTGCAGGTATTGAATTGCCGGCTTACCTATTGTGGCTTTGGGAGCATTGGGGGACCCGCCGGCCAACAAGGAGGCTTCCGTAATGTTTTGATTCAAAATTGTGAACTCTCCTATAGTGGTCATTATTACCAAGGTGGTGATGGCTCAAACCGTCCTTATGATCGGCCCGATGGCTTTGGCATTGAAGCATCAGAGGGACCGATTGAAATCGGTAATACCACCGTAGCTCATAACTATGGGGACGGCATTGATTCCAAGGCGAAGCGCACCTACATCCACGAATGCCTCGTGATGAATAATACTTGTGACGGCGTTAAATTATGGGGTGATTCATCAAGAATTGAGAATACCCTAATCTACGGCCGGGGTGATGGTAATGCCACCCCAACCCCCTGGTCGCCAATTGTCATAAGTACTGAGAATAATAATGCCCATTTTGAGATGATCAATTGCACAATTGATGATTCCCTTGGAGAAAACTACATAATGCACGTCCAGTATGACAACCCAACAATCCCCGTCCATTTGCGGATCGTAAATACGATATTTTGCAGTCGGGGTAATAACGCTCCGGTAATCTGGCTTGGGGAGGCGGTGAATTACAACATCAGATACAACCTCTTCTATGCGCCCAAAGATGATAGACTCTTAATTCAAGGAAACAGTACTTACACTTCCGCCGAAGTAGCACAGATTGGCACTGGAAATATCTACGGCAATCCCCAATTCAATTCTGTGGCCTGGGGAAGGGAGGGTGACTACCATTTGCAACCCGGAAGTCCGGGAATTGATGCTGGTGATTCTCTATCTGCACCCCCAATTGACCTGGAAGGAAGAAGAAGACCCCAAGGTGGGGGTGTGGATATGGGATGTTATGAACAATAAATAGTTAAGAGGTGAGACTTTTAAGCAACCTCTCCATATCTCTTAAATGAGTACCCGGCCAATAAATTCTCTGACAGGAAGGGCAAAGGGAAAATTTTTCCTGCGTCTGGTAGGTATAATAAGGGACCTTTCCTTTTGCCTCCTCCTTTTTTATTTCTTGCAACTCTTCGTTACAGACCAGACACCGGCTGAAGGGCTCCATCTTTTCTTTCAGATTTAACTTTTCAAAGAGAAACCGCAACTGTTCTTTTGGGGAATCAATATCAAGGTAAATCACATCTTCCATCCCTTTTAATTTCACCTTCCTGGTGATAATCTTCCTTCCTTCTCGGCGGGCGATTAAAAATAAATCCTCTTCCCGAATCTTATTTTCGTATCTTGTATCAAAACCTAAAACCCTCAAGTACTTGGCTAATTTACCCAACATCACATCGCAGAAGAACTTCATAGACCATTATAATAAAAGTTCTCTTTACTGCAAGGTTGACATTTTTGATTTTGAACTTATAATTTATTTATAATTAAAAATGGTTACGGCGATTTTAGTGCGAAGGGAACTTTATCTCCCGAAAGCCTCATTTTTTCTTCCCGCCGTAATCAAACCTCAAAAATGGAGGGTTTATGAATAAACAAAAATCTATCTTTATGCCTTTATTTACTCTTCTTGTCGCTTTTTCCCTCTCTTTCTCCGCTCTGATTGACCCCCAACTCGTCTCCGTCTTAGAAAAGGCTTCCACCAATCAGAAGATTCCGGTTGACTTTGTCCTAAAAGAGAGGAAAAATGCCTTAGAACTTGACCCGACGATTGAGAATCTACCAAGACCCCAAAGAAGGGCGAGAGTGGGAAGGGTCTTAATGGATTTTGCGGAAAGGACCCAAAGAGACCTCTTAAATTATCTAAGAGAGAAAGAAAAAGAAGGTAAGGTTGAGCATATTATCTCCTTATGGATTGTGAATTTAGTCGGTTGTTTAGCCACTCCGGATGTGATCTATGAAGTTGCCAACCGACAAGATATTGACTTAGTCCTTTATGCCAAGGTGCCGGTAGAACTTGCCCCTATCAAAGAGGTTGTGCCCAAGGATATTACCGAATCAATCCAACCGAACCTGGAGCGGATTAATGTTC
>JBDRVQ010000043.1 GCA_039801905.1 candidate division WOR-3 bacterium
CGCCACCAGCGGTTGTTCTACCAGGAACCTTCACACCCAGTAGTGAAGTTGCTAATTACGGAACAACCAATGCCGATAATTTCCGAGTTATTTATCATATCACCAAATCTACCCAACTGGTCTATGCGGAGACTACTTTTATTAGTCTAACCCCAGGACAGGTTGATACCTTGGAATTTCCGGATTGGACCGTGAGCGATACCGGACATTACATTGCTTTATCCCGAACCGAATTTATTGAAGATGTCAATCCGGCAAATGATGAAAAGACAAGAGAAATCTGGGTGCGAGCACCGGCCCATGATGTTGGTGTCTGTGCAATTAGTAATCCGGTGGGACAGATCCCTCCGGGACCAACTACCCCACAGGTGTATGTGAAAAACTACGGCACATTTGCCGAATCGGATTTTGACTGCGTCTTCACCATTGAATATCTGAGAGATCAATTATACGCGGAGACGGTTCGGGTGACCGACCTTATTCAACCCGGAGAATCAACCTTAGTTTCTTTCCCAAGTTGGAATGCGGTTTCTGGTGCCTATCAGGGAATTTCTTGGTCGTTACTGTCGGAAGACTCTGACCCAACGAACGATACCGCAACCGCGGCTTTTGAGGTTATTGGCCATGATGTCGGTGTTTCCGCAATCCTTGCCCCAACCGGTGAGATTGGTGTTGGTTTCCCAATTACGCCGAAGGCAGAGGTGAAAAACTATGGCAATAGCAATGAAAACTTCCCGGTGATTTTCCAGATTTATGATGGTGGTTTGGTCTATGCCGATACCCAGAATGTAACCTTATCAGTGGGAGCGACGGATACGGTGGAATTCGCTGACTGGACACCAACCACAACTGGTATTTATAACACAATCGCTTGGAGTGAACTAACAACTGACCAGAATCCAAGTAATGATACTGCAACCGGTACTTGTGAAGTGGTCTCGGAGATTGTTCGGGATGTGGGTGTAGTCTCCATAATTTATCCTGTAGGCAATGTGCCACCGAGCAATATCCGTCCGCGGGTGAGGGTAAAGAACTTTGGTAATGTCCAAGAGGCATCCTTTAAGTCCTTCTTCAAAATCTTTGCGGCTCTTGACCAGATTTATTCCGATTCGGTTGAGATTCTTAACTTAGGTCCGCGAGAAGAGAAAGAGGTTACTTTCGCTTCCTGGCTCGCGATCCCTGGTGATTATACCGAGCGCTGCTCTACTTACCTGGCAGTAGATGAGAATCCCGAAAATGATACCGCGAGTGCTACCTTCTCGGTCTCCCACTTTGCTAAAGATGTCGGTGTGATTGAAATCATCTATCCGACAGGAACAATCCAACCGGGAACCCAAGTAGAACCAAGGGTTAAGGTTCATAACTTTGGTGATAATCCCGAGACCTTTAAGACCTATTTCCGGATCTTTTCGGCAACCGACCAAATTTATACCGATTCCCTTCTTGTGGAAAATCTCGCTCCCAATACCACCCGGGAATTGACATTTAGCCCCTGGCTGGCTTTGAGTGGTTCCTACAATGGAGTTTGTAATACCGCTCTGACCGGTGATGTGAATCCCGCGAATGATACCTTAGAAGAGCCCTTCACAGTTATCCGGTATAACTACGATGTCGGTCCGATTCGGATTGTCTCCCCAGTTGGTATAATTCAACCGGGTAATGTGGCACCAGCCTGTTCGGTTTATAACTTCGGCAATCGGCTTGTCTCCTTCTACGCCTTCTTTAAGATTAACTCCGGTGCCCAACCTGTTTACTTGGAATCTACATTGGTGAGCGATTTACCTTCTGGCCGCGCTAGACTTATTACCTTCCCCAGTTGGATTGCCACCGTTGGCGATTACACAACGATAACTTATACTGGTCTCGTCAATGATGAATACCGGGCGAACGATACTTTAAGGGGAACGGTTAGAGTGCAATCGCCCTATGTTGGTTGGCAACTGGTTGCTAATGTGCCAATGACTCCTGAGAATAAGCGAATCAAGTCTGGTGGTGGCATGACAAAATGCGGTAATTATCTCTACATCTTAAAGGGTAATAATACCCGGAGTATGTATAAGTATCTACCGGGTTCTAATCTGGCGGATTATGAGGATTCGGTTCCTCCGGGTGCTTCTGGAAAGAAGGTGAAGAAGGGTTCGGGGATAGTTTCTGATGGTCGTTATCTCTATATCTTTAAGGGTGCCAATACCAAGGAGTTCTTCCGTTATGATACCGAAAGGGGTGAGACGATTTGGTTGGAATTGCCATCGGTTCTTGGAGAGAAGGGATTGAAGGGTGGAACGGGTGTTTGCTATCTCTCTGGTTATATCTATCTCTTAAAGGGTTCCAATACCACAGAGTTCTATCGGTTCAATATCTCGGAAAGAAGTTGGGAGACGATGACCTCACCACCGAGAACAAAAGGGTTTAAGGATGGCTCTTGTCTTGTTGCCTATAACGACCAGATTTATCTCTTAGGGAATACCTACAATAACTTCTATCGCTATAATCCGGGAACTAATTCTTGGGATAGTTTGCGACCGATGCCATTGTATCATCCGCAGGTGAATCGGAAGAAGAAGGTGAAGGAAGGTGCGGCTTTGGCCTTAAAGGATAATAAAATTTATGCCTTTAAGGGTGGCAATACGGGTGAGTTCTGGATGTACAATCCAGAAGACGATTCCTGGTATCCGAAGGATACGATTCCGCGGGCGGAAGAGAGAAAGCGGGTGAAGGGTGGTGGTGCGCTTGCTACCTTTGGCACGGATATCTGGGCATTGAAAGGGAATAATACAACTTCCATTTGGAAATATACCGAAGGCGATATCTTCTTAATGCCCGAGATTGTGGAAAGAAGTGTTGCTCTAAACTTAACGGAAAATAAGGTTACCCTGCGGTTTAATTCACCGACAAAGACACCATTTACCGTCTCTTATCACTTAACGAAGAGAGCAACCGCGAGTCTCAAAATCTATAATTCCCTTGGTGAACTTGTCTATTCTGGTAAGAGCGATAAGGGTGAGTTTACGATCAAGAAACTACCGGTGGGAATCTATCTCTTACGGTTTGAGTCCAAGGGCTACAAAGAAGAGAGGAAGTTAATCGTTGTGAAGTAGCCCAAAGGATAAGAGGAGACGCCCCCGGAATTTCCGGGGGCGTTTTTATTTTAGATAAAAGTCTTACGACTTAACTCCAAAGATTGCTTCCCCCGCCCCTTTGGGACGAAATTTCACAATGAAAAAAAGTTTTTGGGTTGAGAAGGTAGAGAGGAAAATAGGAGTCTTTGCCGAAAGGAAGATACAATGCAAAATAATGTTTGGCCAACTCATTCGGAGAAATTTTTCCGAAGAGTTTTAACTACATTCTCTCCTGCTCCACCCAAGCCGATGGCAAAAGCCATTTTGGGAATGGTTTTATCAATTTCCAGGATATGGATAATTTCTATCCCTTCTTTTTCTAATTCTTGGGTGATGAAACGACGGTGGCAACGAAAAGGGATTTTCTCCGCACAAAGGATGCAGGTTATTTTATCCTTTGCCTTTACCTTTATTTTTTCTAAACCGCTCTTGAATTCCTTCGTCTTAGTATATTCTTGGTAGCCACCCTTTCGGTAACCGCCCAATTCCTCTCCAAGGTGGCAATATTCTATTCCATATTCTTCACAGATTTTCTTTAAGTTATCTTTTTGGAAATGTGCAAACTGGGAGGTCGGAAAGCGCCGGACATCAAAGATGACTTCTATCTTATATTTTTTAAGAATTTCTCTAAACTCTTCTGGGCTCCGCTTGCTGGTGCCTAAGGTGTAGATTCTCAATGGCTAACTACTACCTTTCGGATGACCTTTTCTTTATCAGTTTTTAGCACCAAAAAGTAGATACCATCTTTCATCCCTTTTAATTTTATTTCGGACTCCGGTTCTTTCTGGGAATAGGTTTTGATGAGACTGCCTTTGGCATCGTAAATCATAATGGAGATTTTTAATAAATTTTGGGGAGATAAAATCCGAATTCTTATCGCTTCGCGAGCGGGATTTGGTCCCAAGGTGAACTCAATTTTTTCTTTTAGTTTTGGTTGGGAGATAGTGGTTAAAGAGCGAACAAAGACAGAGTCAAATCTCCAGAATTCGCCATCCGGACCCAAAAATCCGGTCTTTGGGTCTTTCTCAATAGTGAACAGTCGGTCATCCGCCCAACTGCGATAGAATATCCTCTGCCAACCTTCTTCCTTTGGTCTTAGTTTTAACCAGTAGGGAAATTGGTTTTGGGGGGAGAGCCGAACCGAATAGGGATAACCACCTCGCCATTCTAAGATTTCGTAACCGGAAAGGTTTGGAATATGCCGAACTTCACCAATCCCCGGTCCTTGCCTCTGCCAGTCGGAAAAATTAAAGTCGCTCGTCTCCACCGCCACCAGTAAACCAAACCGATAGGGTGAGACTAAACCATTATTCCGAAGAGAAAAAGAGAGGCTCTCTTCTTCGTTGAGGTAAACAGTATCTGGCAGATTTAAGGGTTGGGTGAGAAAAGAAAGAGGACCAAACTCATATTCCGGATAGTTGATATAAATGGGGTTGGTGCAATATTCGTAATCACCATTCCAGGAAAAGAGGGAGACCCGGAAGAAGTTGGTATCAAGATTACTAAATGTTTCTTCCCATTCGTATTCGTAATCGCCACCCGTAGGCAGGGTATAACTATAAATCTCACCGGCTTTGGAATAGACCTTAACCTGGTCTAAGGCATCCGCATCATCAACTTCCAAACGGAACTTAATTAGTTTGCTGCCGGAGAGAATTGGGATATTTTCGCCCATAATCAAATCCATAATGTTATTGTTATTGGTATCGGCGTAGAGGTAAAGCCGTGAGTCATCCATCTCATCGCAAGCCATCACCCGGCCAAGTTTTAATGCCCGCAAAAGGGTATCCGGATGGTCGGATGAGGCATAGACCGCGGAATGACTGCCTAAGGGGTCTTCATAGGGCATATTGCCGTGATAATCGGAATTACCGGCGGCGGCGATCCTTTTTCCTTGGGTTAATAGTTGGTGCCACCAACTTACCGCTTCCGCATCACTCTTTCTTCTTTGAGGAAACCAAGTTGGTCCGTTAAAAATTTCAATGACATCAATTCCCGGGTCTAAATAAGGGTAATGGTCCCAACCCATTCCCAACTCGTCATCGCAGGGATGGTTGATTTGGACTAAGCCACCCCGATAGGTGGCATCATCAATCATCTGGTGCACAGACCTTTTGGTAAAAGAGTTTCTCCCTTCTGGTCCTAAGATATTGGCATGACCGGAATCGGTTGTCCATTCGGTTCCCCTTATCGGTTGGCAGTTGCCGGTGCGGTGGAAGGCGGTATCATAACATTGACCCAAGGTATCGTGGTCAGTGATGGCACAGAAATTGCCACCTTCGCTATTGACCATATTGAGAATCCGGGAGACGGAATAGCGCCCATCAGAATAGGTGGTGTGGATGTGGAAGGTGCCAAAATACCAACGGTAGTCTGATTGCCAAAGGGAGAAGGAAAAATCTTTCCCTTCTTCGGTTGATTGGATTAAAATCTCATTTTTCCTTTTTAGCCAATCCTTCTTTTCCGTTAAATCAATCGTGGTGAAATTTTGCTTGGCAAAAGAACCAATCTCCTTTTGGTTTAAGAAGACCTGGCATTGGGAGAGACCTTTTAAGGTGAGATGGAGGGAGTTTTTTAATTTCGGTAGAGAAAAGGAAAAACGAAATTGTCCATTTTCAATTTTCCCCCTGCCGGTAAAAATAACTTCATCTCTTTCTAAGGGTGTCAAAGAGAAGAGGGGAAAAGAGAGAAGAAAAGAGAGAATTAAAATTTTTCTCATTTTTCCTCCCAAATCAAGTTTGGGCTGGTTTGCCACCAAAAAGTCCTTTCAAAATAATCGCCAGACCAATAATGATTAAAATGAGGGGCCATAGGTTTTGGAATTGGAAAAGGGAGAAGAGTCCGATTGCCAAAATAATTATGCCGGCAACGAACCGGCCGCCAAAAAATTTCTCTTTTAGGGCGAGATGGCGCAGAAAGGCATCTAAGATAAAAATTCCGCCCAGAGAGAGGAGAAAGTACCTCCACCATTCGGTGATAAGGTTATTGGCGGAAAGGAAAAAGAGAAGACCCAGGGAGATAAGGATAAGACCAGCGAAAACTTCGGAAATTTGTTTTTTTGTCATTACTAATTATAGAAAAATTAAGGGAAAGATCAAGTCCTTGAATTATTCCGGCGGCATAAAAGTCGCCTATGAATCCGCCAGCCCTTGATTTTAAGTTTTTTATTTTCAATAACTTACTTACTTTGGGGTGAATTTGAGGTGAGCCCTACCACCGCCTCCCTTACCACCTCCCCTCCCACCTTTTATCCACCTTTCCCGCCGTCCCTTAGGGACTAATTTCCTTATTAGGGAAAGGTCCAATTCGCTTCCTAATTTCTTTGCGGGAAAAAGGAGTAGTTTCATCTCCAATCTCCGGTCTAAGAAATTGTCTAAGAAGAGGTCCCATCTTCTGCCTAATCCTTAGGCTAATTTTGGAGAGAGAGGGATGGGTAGTGAGGTATTCGGTTTTTGATTTGACTTCTCTTTCTTTTCTCTTACAATTGGCGATGTATCTTTTGAAAATAAAAGAAGATTTTTCCGCGGCTCATGCCTTAAAAGACTATCACGGAAAGTGTGAATCGCTCCATGGCCATAACTATCAAGTTTTAGTTGAAATTGAGGTGGAGAAATTGCCCAATAAGGGTTATCTTTATGATTTTAGGGAGATAAGAGATTACTTAAAAGCCATCCTCCCGGACCATAAGAACTTAAATGAGTTTTTCTCTTTTAATCCGACGGCGGAGAATATCGCCCATTGGCTTTTTTATAAGATAAAAGAGAAGTATCCGATAAAAGCCTGTGAAGTCTGGGAGAACGAAAATTCTGGGGCGAGATACGAAGAGTAGCCTATTCCGTAAGGATCGTTTTTAGGGTTAAAGTCTTTTCCGGAGTCTTCACCTTGTAGAAATATATCCCCTTACTCACTTTTTTCTGGCGATTGTCTTGCCCATCCCAAACGAAGGTGTAGGTGCCGGGTTTTAAGTTGGTATTGAGAAGTTCCCGAATCAGTTTTCCGGCGGCATCATAGATTAAGATCTCACATCTCCCTTCTTTCTTTAAGGAGAAGGAGATTTTATTCTCATTCCGGAAGGGGTTGGGATAGGAAGCAAAAGATTTCTTGGTCAAATCCGGTAAAGGCTTTTCGGCAATACTTACCCAAGGCTCGGTAGAGAATTTGATTGCCCGGCCGGGAACAATCGGGGTGGCGGTGCGGTGGTAAGTACCATTGCAAAGGAGGCAGATACCACGGGTATTGGTGTGGTCTTCAATACCGACGGTGTTAGAACTGTAGTTATTGGCGGAGTAATACTGGAAGAGGATGATATTTTCTCCGGTGGGTGTGGGAATTGTCGTATCATAGATGATAATCTCAAACTTATCCCATAAGGTATTGGGGGAGAAGTAATGGACCGAATCCCATTCAATAATGAAGCGGTGGGAATCGGGTTGGTATAGATACCAGATGCGATTGCCATAAGGTGGGTATAAATCATCCCAATTGGGACAAATCATCGCACTGGGATTAGTGGAGGTTGGGTCGGGTAAGGGGTAATTGGTATAAACTGTGGATGTGGTTCTAATTGGCGAAACCCAACCGTTACTGCAGACCGATAAAGAATCGGTATATCTCATCCCGTAGTACTTAAAGACAAAGGGTAAAGGAATTCTTATCGTCTGGTCATCAGAGGTGATTGGTAATTGGGTTCCCCGGTTTCGCAGTTCAATCCAAGAATAGGTTGGTCTTGGTGGATAGGCGCTATCAACATCTTCAAAGGCGGAATACCAGGGTGAGGCGGTATCATCGGGAGTTGGGTCGGTATTCCTCAATTCACCAACGACGATATTAAACCTTATCCCTTTCAGATAACCGCCCTCGGCAAAAAGCACAAGGGAGCAGGGAATAGGGAACTCCGGTGGCACATTTAAGGCATGGACCAAAAATCTATCCCCTTCATTGCCAATAATTGAATCCCTGGGGATGAAGCCGTAATAACCAAATGAGTCTTCAACCAAAAGCCGAGAGTCAAGGGAATAGAGTTTTCCTTGGACATTATAACCATGGCCGAGTCCCTCGTTTTTAATCCGGACAACAAGATAAGCCCTTTCGTTGGGGTCCAGTCTCCGGTTATTGTTGCCAATGGAATCAATCACCCTCAGACCAGAATAGAAAAAGACCGGTGTGCCAACCGTAATGGCGAATTCCGAATTCCAGACCGAATCATTAGCATCCCTTGTTTCTAAGTTGAATCTTAATGAATACCGATTGGTGCAGGAAGGGGAGACGGTAAATTTATAACCATTGGAACCGGTAAAGGCGGAATCGTTTGCCGGGATGTTGCCAAAGTTCTTTAAGGAGTCGGTGATATTAATCAAGGGGTCATTGGTCCTCAATTTGCCCCGAACATTATTTCCGATAACCGAGCCATAATTTTTCACCCAGAGCGGTAAATTGATACTTTCCCCCGGATTGACAATACCATCACCATTACCTCCCGGTGGGGCATCGTCAATTATATGTTTGAGATAGATGACATAAGGGGTATTACCAGTTCGGGCAATACAAGTTCCTTCAAAGGGAAGGATTTCGTGCCCGGTAACCGTAACCGAAAATTCTCCGGGGGTTTGGGCATTGATGTTTAAGTCAACATACCCATTTTCATTAGTATAACCATAGGTATAAAACTCATTCCGTTTCCAGAGGCAGACTAAGGCATCTTGGCAAGGATTACCGGATTTTCTTACGGTTATCCGCATCGTGTAAGGTCCAAGGGGAACAGAACCGGGATATTGGACAGTTGGGGTCTCCGGAACTCCGGTCCAAACTTGTAATGCCGGATCGGCAAGCCACAGATACATCTGGGCATTTTCTGGACCACCACTACCACCGTGTCTTAAAACGAAATGGGCATCCCCAAAGAGCAAAAGCCAACCCAAATCCCACATCGGTGCTTTATAAGTCCGGGCGGGTGTGGGAATGCTTATCGTATCACCCAAACAGCGATAGAGCATTGAATCAAATCCGTGATTGGGAATAGTGTAGGATGGGTCAGAGGCACCCAAAGATGCAACCGCACCACCCGGATATTTTCTAATCCAGGCTTCCCCTAAACAGACTGCAGAGTAGGCGATATCATGACACTCGCAGGCGACATTAAAAACAATTGGCGTCTTATCACCATTGTTTAGATTATTGATATCGGTATTGGTCCAGGAACCAGTTGTCCCCCAATCCCACCATTCTTGGTAATCGCCGTGACCCCGGTAGTTGACAACATTTCTCCCTTCGTTAATCGCCGCTGCCACCGCAGCATTTCCTAAGTATTGACCCATTATCGTATCCATCGTGAAGCGGTAATAGGGGTAGGTGTGGTTATAGATTCCCCTTTTACAGGCGGAGTATTTCCCAGGATAGTTTTCCCGATGGGCAACCAAACTTGATTTGGTGAGCCATTCCCCCAATAATGGGTTCCTTTCGTATTTTAGAGTTTTTCGGATGAAGTTCTGAAGTTCGGTCACATTGGCAACCGAGATGCGACCAATTCCAACCTCGCCGTATAAATCGTTACCAATTAAATCACTATACCAATAATCAGAAGGAAAGGAGCCATAGGCATAGGAAGGGGGCATCCGGTCAACATCACCAACCAATAAGACCCACCTTAAAACCGGAGGGGAGGAACGGTTATATTCCGCCAGAATGGAATCTTTAATCTCTTGGGCGGTGAAGGAAGATTTACTAATCACTCTGGTCTCAATTCCCCTTTTCTGATGCCAATTGACGAGACTGTCAAGATAGGAAGCAAAATCGGAATGGGCAATCACTAAATACCGAACACCGGGAGAGAGATTATATTCCACTCGGAAGGGATAGAATTCATAGTTTAATAAAAATCGCTTGTAGATACCGGCGAGCCAGGGTTCTATCCTCTTTTCCCTAAAAGAGCCGGTATAAGAGATTTTCACTTTTAGATAATTATAGAAGATGAGCCTTTTTTCCTTTGGGTTATAGGCAAATGGAATAATGTCAAAATTGACTAAATAAACTTCGCGCCACCAGGCTTTTCTTGCAATAGATGTTTTCTCTTTTGGATAGACTTCCGCGGTCTCGTAAAAATTCCGGTCAATAATAAATTCTTCTCTTTCTCTCTCATCAGTGGTTGGTGGTTGGAAAGGATACAAGAGGATATTATCATAGACTTTCTTTTGAAAATCTAAAATTTCTATGCTCACTTCCCCATTATCCGGTATGCCTAAGGCGCGAGCGATTTTTGGTAGTTGGGGTTTGCCAACCTCAGAAGTTGTTCCTTCTTCTCCGGGCAAGGAGACTATGGTATAGGTTTCATCCCCAACCTTTACCTCTTCCATTCTTAACTCCTCATTTTTCACCTCTAAGATATAGCCATTAGGAATCGGTGAGAGGAGGATGGAAGATAAAGAAAAGGCGAAGGGGACAAAAAGAAAAATCAAAAGGTAACGCATAAAACCTCCTTATTTTTATTTTGGGGAGGGAGAGTTTATCTCCCTCCCCTTTTTCTTCTATTTCAGATAGACGACCTTTCGGATTTCGCTTCCTTCTTCTGTTGCCAGGCGGATGAGATAAATACCTTCGCTTACCGGGGTTCCCTTCGTATCTTTTCCGTCCCAGGTCAGTCTTTCAATTGGTGGGTTGATGGAGAAATTCTTCACTTCTCGGCCGGTGACGTCGTAGATGGAGATTCTTACTGGCTTATTGCCGGTGAGATTTAAGATTAATTCCACATTTTTCCGATTGACCGTTGGTAACCTCATTCGGGAGACCTTCTCCAATTTCACTTCTTCCATACCCACACGCATAGCAATCGTATCGGTTGTGAACTTTATCGCTCTTCCCGGAACAACCGGGGCACAGGCGCGGTGATAGGTTCCATTATACAAGGCATTGATGCCAATCTGGTTGGTTTCATCTTCAATGCCGATGGTGATTGAACCGTAGTTATTGGCGGTAAGATACTGGAAGATAAACTCGTTATCACCGGTGTAGGTCTGATTAGTTGTGTCGTAGACGATAATCTGAAACTTATCCCATTGCTCGCGGGCGGAGAAGTAATGGACCGAATCCCATTCTAAGATGAAACGATGGGAATCAGGTTCGTATAAATACCAGATTCTGTTGCCAACGGGTGGGTATAGGTCATCCCAGACCGGACAAATCATCGCACTCGGATTACTGGATGTTGGGTCTGGTAAGGGTTGGTTGGTATAAACGGTGGAGGTGGTTCTAATTGGGGAAATCCAACCGTTGCCACAGACCGATAAAGAGTCGGTATATCTCATCCCGTAATACTTAAAGACAAAGGGCAAAGGAATTCTTATTGTCTGGTCATCAGAGGTGATCGGTAATTGGGTTCCCCGGTTTCGCAACTCAATCCAATTAAATCTTGGCGCTTCCAGATAGAAGGTGTCAATATCATCATAGGCGTAATAGCGGGCAGGAGTTCTTGGTCCATCCGGGATTGGGTCAACTGCTGTAATTTCCCCGACGATGATATTAAAGGCTCGGACCGCACTATAATTAAGACCGTAAATCTTTAAGGTGCAAGGAACCGGAAACTCTCTGGGGATGGCGGAAGTAGCGTTAACCCGGAACTTATCAACCGTGTTGAACTTTGTTGAGTCGTGATATACTGTATCATAGAGACCAAAGGAGTCAAGAACAATAAATCTTGGGTCGCCGGATTTTAAGACCGCATAGACATTATAGCCATTGCCAATACCGATATTCTTAATACCAATGGCAATGGAAGCAACTTCTCCGGGGTCAAGTTTCCCATTGCCGTTGCCACCGGGTGGGGAATCATAAGCAATGATACCATAGGGGGTAAGAACTGGGGCACCAACCCTAATTCCCAAACCAGCGACCCAGGTTGATTCGGTTGTATCTTTAACTACTAACTCTAAAGGCAAGAGATAACCGTTGGTGCAGGCAACTGCTACTGAGATATTAAACCCATTATTTCCGGTCCAAGCGGAATCTCCGGGCTGGATGGTGCCGAAGTATTTCACGGTATCGGAGATGGTTACATTGGGGTCGGCAAAAGTTCTTCTTAATATTCCCCTAACGCCTTGAGCCGGATAACTGCAAAGGTTTTTAAGCCAGGTTGGCATCTCGCAGGATTCACCGGGATTTAAGATACCATCACCATTGCCCAATGGTGGAGTATCAAGGATTGTGTGTTTATAATATCTAACACCGGTGGGTGGTGGAGTGAAGGCAACCGCCAAACTACAATTAATCCTTCCGGAGCCGAAGACCGTATCTTTACCAGGAGC
Organism: candidate division WOR-3 bacterium; assembly: GCA_039801905.1. Lineage (NCBI taxonomy): Bacteria > Pseudomonadati > Caldifarciminota > Caldifarciminota bacterium. The sequence goes on from JBDRVQ010000043.1 coordinate 12,413, forward strand.
ACCCAAATCAACAACCGCGTGGCGTTCAATGATGGAATCAATCTGCCTCGGGGTTAAATAGGGATTCTTGGAAAGCATTAAGGCGCAAAGTCCAGCCACATGGGGTGTTGCCATGGAAGTTCCAGACATCTGGGTATAACTCTGGTCACTGGAATAATAGGTGGAAAGGATATCAACACCCGGGGCACAGACATCTGGGTCCACTAAGTAAGGTGAATAGTCATACCAGGGTGGAACGGTATCCCAAACCCTTGTCGGACCACGGGAAGAGAAACTGGCGATATTGTCATTATTGTCGGTTGCCCCAACCGAAATGACTGCGGAAGGGGCACCAGTGCCCACATTCTGGGGATGGGGAT
>JBDRVQ010000044.1 GCA_039801905.1 candidate division WOR-3 bacterium
GAGATTTTAAGAAAAATACTCATGGTGTGTCTCCTTTGGCGGGTGCTGATTTTGGTGGCACCCGCCTTTTATTATAATCAAATATAACTCCTCTTTCAATTTTCCACATAATTTGAATATATCTCCCGTCAAGGCTGGGGAAATCAGTTGCGCCGGGATTTAGGCTTCTACTTATACCACCAATTGGACTTTCGGTTAGATCTATAATTAAACCTCGGATTAAATTTTCAGTTAGACCCCTAATTAGACTTCCAATTATTCTTTTTATTACCCCTACTTTTATCCCTTCTTTTAGGCCCTTATTTAGAACTCCAATTAGACCTAAATTTAGACCCCTACTTAGACTTTCCATTAGAACCCCGATACCATCCCCTGTATGCTACACCCCTTTTTATAAAGATAAACCCCTCCTTTCTCATAAAATTCTTATCACTTAACTCAAGTCTTATTTAAGACCTACTTCTCCGCTAAAGCCTCCTTAATCTCCCAGAGGAAATCCCGCATAGATATCTATTCGCCTTAAAGCATCTTTCATATTACACCTCTCTTTTTGGGGTTGGGATGAGAACCCAATACCCCTACATATAAATACGGAAATACCCCCCATTTTCTGACACTAAATTTTTAGGCTAATTTTAGAAAATCTCCCCATCCGGCAAGATTTTTGCTAACTTTTCCATCTCTAAAACCGCCAATCGGAACCCGTCTAATTTCACCTTGACATTAGGAAAAAGGTTAGTATAATTAAAGGTGGTAGTTAAAGGATTGGAGGTAGTTATGAAAAGGGAATTGTCCTTCATATTTTTCATTTTATTATCATTTGCTCCCCTGCGCGGTGGAAATTGCCACTTTGGTCAACCCCTCTTCTGGTCGTTTGCTTATCCCTTCCCCATTCCCACCCAGTTCGGCGCCTACTATACAGTTTTGGAAGAGGAAAATACTATCGTACCCTTTGCCAATTTAGAATTTGGGGGTTTCTATAGCTTAAAAAATTCTCTCTCTCTCCTTCTCCGTCCCGGTTACGCGGTTGATAAGGGAGATGACTGGCTCCGCATCCATGCCTTTCTCCTCCACCGTTGGCACCTCATAAAAGATGAGCCCCTCCCTTATGACCATGATGCCTTAACCTTAGGATTGGGTCTCGGTGGTTTTGCGGTGGACAAAACTGGAGAAGATGGTTTTAAATTTGGACCAGCAGTCATCTTAAAATTTGCTGGTTGGACAAATAAAATCTCCTGGGTGAATGACCTTAGAGGAATCTTTGAACTGGAAGGGGTAATCGGGTTTTTGGATGAGGAAGAGGAAGGATTCCGGATCAATAAGAAGGCTACGGGTATCGGAGCGACAATTGGCTTTTGGATGCCGACCAATTGGCGTTGGCTCTTTTTCTATTAATTTCCGGGTATAAGAAGATTTAAGTTCTTTCTTCTTCTCTTTTTCTTCTTAAAGGGAGATGATTTAGGGGAAAGGGTTGCGCAAACCTTCTCCCACCTTCTTAAAATTTCTCACCTCCAGCCGGCAAAGATTGGGATTTACCTTTACTCTTTAGACGAAGGGAAGATCATCTTTGCCCACAACGAAAGAAAGAGTTTCCTTCCCGCCTCCAATCAGAAATTATTCGTCTCTGCCTGTGCCTTAGAAATTTGGGATGAGAAATTTAAGAGAATCCTTTCTTCTAAGATTAAAAAGAGAAAATTCCTCAAAAGGCACAACCTCTTCTTAGAGATTAATAGCAAAAGCAATAACTACCTGGCGAACTTAACCTTCTGGGCGATTGGGAGGTATAAGAAGACTTCTCCCCAATGGGCAATCAAAAGTTATCTCAAAAGGCACAACCTGCCAACAACCGGCCTCCTTTTAGTTGATGGCTCCGGTCGCTCAAGAAAAAATCGGGCAACCCCTTTTGCGATAATTAAACTCTTAAACTTCCTCTACCACTCCCCTTGGAAAGATGATTTTTTAGGAAGTCTGGCGGTTGCCGGAAAGAGGGGGACATTGAAAAGAAGGTTATTATCCCTCCGGGGCTGTGTCTATGCCAAAACCGGCTCTCTTTATGGGGTGAAGACCCTCTCCGGTTATCTCTTCTCCCCCCGCGGCAATTTTTCCTTTTCCATTCTCATCAACGACCGAAAGGAAGGATTTAGCAATTGGGATTTTATGGAAAAACTGCTCTCTTCCTTAAAAGATTAAAAACTTATGTAGATAACGGACATCAATCTTGCCGGAGGAGATTTTAATCAGGATATGGTCATCCCCGGGTGCCGTTTGGTAATCGGTATCACCGAAGTCGGTGCGGTAAATTTGGGCACCGAATTTCCGAAGGCGCAAGACAACGGAACTATCCGGTAGGATATGACCGCCAAATTTTTTTCGGCCCGCAGTAATCACCGCCACCTCCGGCCGGACCGCGGCGAGGAACTCCTCGGTGGAGGAGGTTTCACTCCCGTGATGGGCGACTTTCAAAATGTGGGAACGGAGAATTTCTTTATTTTTATCAACTAACCTCCTTTCCACAAGACAACAATTTTTAGAGTCTTCTTTTCTCTCTCTCCCTTCAATATCTCCGGTGAGGAGAATCTTCTTCCCTTCGTATTCAATCTTCAAGACGATACTATTATTATTCTCCTCTTTTCCCAATTTTTCCGGATTTAGGATAAAAACCTCCATCTCCTTTCCCCAGAATATCGTCTCACCCGCCTGGACAATCCGCCAGGAACAACCTTCTTGGGCCGCTAATTCCAGGAAGCGCCCATTTAATTCTCCCTTCTTTTCCTTCGTGTTAGTGAGAATCATTCGCACCGGAAAACTTTCTAAGACCGGAATGAGACCGCCGATGTGGTCGGAATGGAAGTGGGTGGCGATGAGACAATCAATCGTATCAATCCGGTTCTGCCGGAGGAAAGGGAGGAGGATCTCTCTCCCCATCCTTTCCTCTCCGCCGTCAATCAGGATACACAACCCTTCATACTCTCCATTACCCCTAATGCCATCATCCGGAGTTTGAAGGAAGATACAATCACCGTGTCCCACATCCAAGAAATAAATCTTTAACGAAAGTTCCTTCCTCTCCGAGCAGAAAAGAAGGGATAGTAAGAGACACAAAAATTCTTTCTTAAAGGGTTGCGGCAAACTACTTTCTATTCATAATCTCTAATGATGGCTAAGAGTTCCTCTTCGGTCTTTGCCTTATTCAACTTAATCCGCACCTCATCCTTCCTCACCAATTTGGAAATTTTGGCTAAGGTGTAGATATATTCTTCCTTTTTATCCTCCGGGGCACTAATCAAAAATAGGAGATGGGATGGTTTCTTATCCAGGCTGGCAAAATCAACCCCTTCTTCGGACCGGCCAAAGACCAAAACCAAGTCCTTAACCGCTTTGGTGCGGGCGTGGGGAATTGCCACACCCATACCAATGCCGGTGCTCTCTAAGTTCTCCCGACGGAGAATCTCGGTAAAGAACTCGTCGGTATTTAGGATTAATCCCTTATCAATTAAAACCTGCGCCATCTCCTTTATCACCTCAACTTTCTCCTTTGCCTTAATGTTTAAAATCACTCCCCCTCTTTCTAAAAGTTCTACTAACCGGACCATTCTCCCTCCATCACAGAATTATTATCCCTTTATTTATTTCTAATAATCGCTCCCAATTTAATTGCCTCTCTCGGCTAAAGATTAAGAAATCAATCTCATAACTCTCCATAACCTCTCTCAAAATCTGATTCACCTTCCCTTCCAATAAGAGAAGGGAGGTTTTCACCCCTTTCCGGGCCGATAAATCTTCCGCCTCATATAATTTTTTCCAGGCAATCTCTTCTAGCTCGTCCTTCACCACTTCTCGCTTCTTATTTTCCCTCTTCATCTTTTCCCGGACGAGGTTTTCGTCAATTATGTAAAGGGCAAAGATTTTGGCGGAGAACTTTTCCGCCAATTCTAAGGTGAAATCCAAAACGGGGGGTGGAGCATCATTCAAGAAGAGGAGAAGGCGGTTTAGCCTCACTTGCCGATACAGAAACGAGAAAATATCCGGTCTAAAATCTCTTCGCTCGTCACCTCACCAGTAATCTCCGCTAAGGAATTGATCGCTGATTTTATCTCGTAGGCAATTGTCTCCCAGTAAGGTTCTTTCTGCGCCCGACCTAAGGCGGCCGCTGCTCTCCTTAAGAGGTCGTGATGGCGGAATTCGGAGAGATAAAACTCCTCCTCCCCGTTGAGAAATTGGCGGGCTAAAAGTTCTTTCAACTCTTCAATCCCGGTCCCTTCTTTACAAGAGATAGGAAGTGGTGGGGGGAGGATCTCTTCTCCCTCGGTAAGGTGAGGAGGAAGGTCCGATTTGTTGCGCACAATAACCCGCTTCTTTTGGGCGGTCAAGCGGATAATCTCATAATCCTCTTCGGTGAGGGGTTGGGAATGGTCAAGAACCACAATCACCAGATCCGCCTCCCGCAGATACTCCTCAGTCTTCTCCCAACCCAACTCCTCCAATTTCTCCCTCTGCACCCGAAAACCACAGGTGTCAATCAACCGGAAGGGGATTCCCTTTAAGGATATTGTCTCGCTAATCGCATCTCGGGTCGTTCCGGGTATTTCCGTCACCAAAGCGCGTTCCTTTCCCAAGAGGCGATTAAAAAGACTTGACTTCCCCACGTTCGCTTTGCCGACAATCGGACATTTTACCCCCTTTTGGATGAAAACTTCCTTTTCCCCCTTCTTCACCAACTCTCCTATTCTTTCCTTTAATTTCTCTAATCGCCTCCGGCAGCATTCTAAGAAATCACTCTCCTTTTCGGAAAATTCAATCTCATTTTCCACCTCGGCTAAAAGCTCTTTCATCTCCCCAACTATTTCCTTCATTCTTTGCGAGAGGGAACCTTTCATCTGTTTGAGGGCCGCTTGGGCCTGGAGTTCGGTGCGGGCTGAGGTTAAAGCCAGAATCCCTTCCGCTTGGGCTAAATCAATCTTCCCGGCCAGAAAGCGCCGCTTCGTAAACTCTCCGGGTAAGGCTTGGCGACAGCCGTAGCGGAGGAGAAGGGAAATGATACGTTCCGGACAGTAAAAGCCCCCGTGGCAGAATATCTCCACCATATCTTCTCCGGTATAACTGTGAGGGGAATGATAGGTTGCCAAAAGGACCTTATCAATCAATTCTTTTGCCTCCGGGTCAATGATTTCGCCAGGAATTAATTTTTGGGCGGGGAGGTGGGAAAGTCTTTTCTCCTTTCCTGAGGCAAGAAAGATCCGCTCCACAATAGAAAAAGCCTCTCTGCCCGAAACCCGGATGACGGCGATTGCCGAGAGGCCGGGCGGGGTGGCTAAGGCGCAGATGGTAGAGAAAATTTCCGCCACTTTATAAATTGGGAGCGATAATCACATTCCTTTTTGCTCCGCTGCCGATAGTCCAAATTTTTACCTCTTTAATATCCGCTAAGGCATCAGCCACAATCTTTAACTCCCGGGGGGTGAGGAAATCAAAAGCCATCTCCCTTTTCGTTTCTATCACCACCCGAGCAATCGCCAAGGCCTTCTTCCTTAAGAAATTGACCCGGCGCATCCGGTAGCCTGCAACATCAAGTACCACCGGGGGAAGTTGGGGAAACTTCTTACGCAAAATCTCCGTTACTAAGTGCTGGAGCGCTTTCAAGGTATTGCCATTCTTCCCAATCAGGAAGCCAGCCATTGCCCGAAGGCGGATGTTGCAGTAAAAACCTTCCTCTTGCTCCTTTATCTCCACCTTCCCCCTGATTCCGAAATAGGTGAGGAAATCCTTCACTACTTTTGTGATCTCGGCTTTGAGTACTTCCGGATCATAAGGAGGAGCGGTTTCGGAGATTTGCTCGCTGGGCACACCTTCTCCGCCCATCTCTTCTTTCTTTATCTCTTCCATTTCTTTCCTCCTCTCTGGAAAATAAAACTCTCCACTAACGAGAGTAAATTAAAAGTGAGCCAATATAACTGTAATCCCGAAGGAAACTTTAAAAAGATTACAGTTAAAAAGACCGGAAAAAAGATAGTGACAAATATATTCTTCTTATCCTGACTGGTTAAAAGGTTCTGGAAAAGAAAAGAGATACCCATCAAAATCGGTAAAAGGTAAAAGGGGTCCTTTTGACTCAAATCTTTCAGCCAGAAAATAAAACCGGCCCGGCGCAGTTCAAAGGTAGACCGGAGGACGGAATAAAGTGCCCAGAAGATGGGAATTTGTGCTAAGAGGGGCAAACAACCACTTAAAGGATTCATCCGGTGGATACTATAAAGACGCAGTGTCTCCTGGTTTAAGGTCTTCGGGTCATCCTTATATTTCCTTTTCAATTCTTCCAGTTTGGGTTGGAGTTGTTGCAGTTTTCTCATCTCCCGGAGTTGGAAGCGGGTGAGGGGAAAGAGGATGCCCTTCATCAGAAAGGAGAAGATGATGATTACCAAACCGTAATTACGGAAAAGGGAATGGAGAAAGAGGAGGAGGTGGAGGATGGCCAAACTTAAAAATTTAGGCCAACCCAAAGGTATCGCCTTTGCCAAACCTTCTCCCCGCTTCGCCAAAAGTTTATACTTCAGAGGATAGAAAGATAGAGAGAAAGCCATTTTCTCTTCTGGTGTGGAGAAAAATGTACTTTTTACCCGGCGGGGAGCGGGAACGAAACGGAGAGAATCAAATTCTCCCTTCACTACCATCAAGAAGTATTTGGTAGCGAAACCGAACCAGTCCCAATCCCCTTTTTCTTTCCATTCCCCTTTTAACTTCCGGAATGGGACCTCTTTCAGCATCTTTCCTTTATAGAATAAAACTCGGAAATGGTTATAATCCTCATTCGTGTCCTGTTCGGTAAAGGATAATCCCCGATCAAAATTGATAGCGAAGGAAAATTTCCTTGCTGCTGGAGGAAGAGAGATTTCCGAGCATAACTGATAATCATCTTCTAACCAGTAAGAACGGGAAAAGAGGAATTCCCCTTCTTTTATCCAGAAGGTAATCTTAGCGGGTTGGCTTTCTCCATTCCAGATCAAAGTATCAAGACGAAAAGCGGTGCTCTCCTCTAAAACCGTTAAAGAAAAATGGGGGAAATCCCTCAATAGTTGGCAATCGTATTCTTTAAGATAGACCGAACGCACACTTCCGCCGTAGTTAGAGAGTTTAATAGCAATCTTACTATTTTCCAAGGTAAAAACTTCCCCCGGCGGGGAGAACTCTTCCTTTGTTTCTTTCGCTGGTTCTTCCTTCTTCTCGGATGGGGGACGGGGGGGAGGTGATTGGTTAGGAGAAAAGAAGATCTGATAGAGAAAGAGGATCGCCATTACCAAAACGAAGGCGAGGATTAACCTTTTTGGGTCTTCCATATTTTCTTAGCCATCCTTTCTGGAAAATCTATACCCCCAATGGAAAACGGCTGGCAGCGAAGGATGCGGAAGATAGCAAGGATTAATCCCTTTCCCAAGCCGTATTCTTTTAAAGCCAAGAGGGCGTATTCGGAGCAAGAGGGATAGAAACGACAGGCTGGGGGGAGAAAGGGAGAGAGCACTTTCTGATAGAGAATAATTAAAGAGGAGGTTAACTTTACGAGCATCTTTCAATCAAACTTAATAACCTTTCCTGAAAAGTGGTAAAGGGTAAGGTTAAAGCCCTTTCCTTTGCCCGAATCAGATAGAGAAAACCATTAGAAAAAACATCTTTATGCCGGCGATAAACCTCCCGCATTCTCCTTTTGAGGAGATTTCTCTCGGTTGCCTTCCGCACTTCCTTTTCTACCGAAAAACATAAACGGGGTGGGGAGGAATCACTCTTAGCCAATTCTGACGGTAGGTAATAGATAAGAAAATATTCATCTTCTCTCCTCTTCCCTTCCTTCTTTACCTTCACCATCTCCTTCGGCTTCTTAATAATTTCTTTCTTAGTGAGGGTCTCTCGTTTCATCCTTTTAGACCGTTAACCTCTTCCTTCCCTTGCGGCGACGCCGGCGGAGGACATTTCGGCCGCCCGGGGAAGAGATGCGGGCACGGAACCCGTGCGTTCTCTTTCGTTTCACTCTTGAAGGTTGATAAGTTCTTTTCGGCATAAAAATAATATATTGACAGATGGGGATTTGTCAATATAATAAAGATTGTGAAAAAGTTTTATTTGGGGAGGAAAAATGGCACTTTTTGATGAAGTGAAAAATATCATTGTTGAGAAGTTGAATGTCGCCCCGGAAAAAGTGACGGAGGAAGCAAAATTTCTGGAAGACCTCAATGCGGATTCTCTGGACATTGTGGAACTAGTGATGGCATTTGAAGAGAAGTTTGGTATTGAGATTCCGGATGAGGACTCTCAAAAATTGGATACCGTGGGGAAGGCGGTTAAGTATTTAGAAGAGAGATTAAAGAGTAAATGAGAAGGCGCTGCGTTGTTACCGGCTTGGGGGTGGCTACCCCTCTCGGTCTGGATTGCCAAACCTTCTTTGCCAATCTTTTGGCTGGAAGAAGTGGCATAAAGCGGATCCGCCGTTTTGATACTTCTAACCTCCCGGTTCAGATTGCTGGCGAGATAACCGACTTTAATCCGCTTGAGAAGTTTGATGCCAAATTAATTAAGCGCACTGACCTTTTCACCCAATACGCCCTCTGGGCAACTGCGGAGGCAATTGCTGACTCCGGTATTTCCTTAAAAGAAATTGACCCATACCGGATTGGTGTTTTAATTGGTAGTGGGATGGGAGGGATTGAGACCTGGGAGAAAGAGCATGAGAAGTTTCTAAAGGATGGGCCAAAAAGGGTTTCTCCTTTCTTAGTCCCAATGATGATCCCGGATATGGCTTCGGGTCAAGTTGCCATCTTCTACGGCTTGAAAGGACCGAATTTTTGTACCGTTTCCGCCTGTGCCTCCGGGGCCCATGCCATTGGTGAGAGTTTTCGCTTAATCTCTTATGGAGATGCGGATTTAATGGTTACAGGAGGCAGTGAAGCACCTCTCACCGCTTATACCATCGCCGCCTTTTCTAATATGGGCGCTCTTTCCAAAAGGAACGACCAACCGGAGAAGGCCTCCCGGCCCTTTGACCGCGACCGGGATGGTTTTGTCATTAGTGAAGGGGCGGGTGTGGTAATCTTAGAAGAATTGGAACACGCCCAAAGACGAGGGGCAAAGATTTATTGCGAACTGGTTGGTTATGGTGCCACGGCTGATGCCTATCATATCACCGCCCCGGATCCAGAAGGCGAAGGAACTTATGAAGTGATGAGAAGAGCCCTTTTGGATGCCGGAATGGAAAAGGAAGAGGTGGATTATATTAACGCCCACGGCACCTCAACCAAACTTAACGACCTAACTGAAACAAAGGCGATTAAAAATCTCTTTAAGGAACACGCTAAAAGAATCGCCATCAATTCTACCAAATCAATGATTGGCCATTCCTTAGGTGCGGCGGGCGCGATTGAGTTTATTGTCACCTGCCTTTCCGTTTATCATCAGAAGGTCCATCCCACTATCAACCGGGAAAACCCGGACCCAGAATTAGATTTAGACTATGTCGTGGAAGGAAGTCGTAACCTTCCGATTCGGTTTGCCCTCTCTAACTCCTTAGGTTTTGGGGGTCATAATACCTGTCTGGCAGTCCGCAGGTGGGAAAGATGAATATCTTCGTCTTTATCAAACAGGTTCCCCATACCGAAAGCCGGATCGGTGTCTCACCCGACGGCAAAGAGGTTGACTTAAAAAATGTTACCGAATGGGTGATTAACCCCTATGACGAATACGCAATAGAAGAGGCTTTAAGGATAAGAGAAAAATTTGGCGGCACCGTCTCGGTCGTTTCCTTAGGGGAAGAGAGGGTGAAGAATGCCCTAAAGACCGCCTTAGGGATGGGTGCTGATAATGCATTCCACATCTTAATTGAAGATTCGGGTTATGATGTTTTAAGGAAAGGTTATATCGCCTTTCAATTCTTAAAGGAGAGAGATTTTGATTTAATTTTCACTGGGAAGGTGGGGATTGACTATTACCTTGCCAGTTTCCCTCTAATCCTTGCCCAATTCTTAAATATCCCCTGCCTTTCGGCGATTGTCAAACTGGAAATAGAAGGGAAGAAGGTGCTTGCCTTCCGGGAGACCGAGATGGGAAAAGAGGTCTGTGAAACTTCTTTACCGGCAATCTTCACCGCGGAAAAAGGGTTAAATGAACCCCGTTACCCAACACTCCGTCTTTTAATGGCGGCACAAAAGAAAGAGATCCTAACAAAAAAGGGAGAAGAGATTTCCTCTCTTTCTTTTTCCCCGACAATTCAAGTTCTCAATACCTATCTCCCCCCACCAAGAAAGCAAGGGAGGATAATTGAAGGAGAGCCCGAAAAACAGGTTAAGGAATTGGTTCGGTTATTGCGGGAGGAGGCAAGGGTTATTTAGTTATGCCCGTGAAAATTGTTGATACCACTTTAAGAGATGGGCACCAATCCTTGTGGGCAACAAGGATGGCGACTAAGGAGATGATGCCCATCTTGGAAAAGTTAGACCAAATTGGCTATTACTCCTTAGAGGTTTGGGGGGGAGCAACCTTTGATGTGGCGATAAGATACTTAAATGATGACCCTTGGGAAAGGTTATCCCTAATTAGAGAGAAGGTGAAAAAGACGCGCCTCCAGATGCTCCTGCGGGGGCAGAATATCGTTGGTTATCGTAATTATCCTGATGACCTCTTAGAGGCATTCATTGACAAAGCGGCAGAGAGGGGAATTGACATCTTTCGGATTTTTGATGCCCTAAACGATATAAGGAACTTAAAAAAGGCGATTGAATTCGTTAAGAAGAGGAATAAGCATGCTCAGGGAACTATCTGTTATACTATCTCTCCGGTTCATACCATTGAATATTATGTTGCCTTAGCCAAAGAGGAAGTAAATTTGGGAGTGGATTCTATCTGCATCAAGGATATGGCGGGTATCATCTCCCCTTCGGTCGCCTACGAGTTAATCCGGGCACTCAAATCCGAAATCTCCTGTCCGATTAATCTCCATTCCCATAGTTCCTCCGGGATGGTGGTTGCCTCTTATCTCAAGGCACTGGAAGCCGGGGTAGATATCATTGACACCGCCCATTTCCCCCTCTCCTTTGCCACCTCCCAACCTCCGATTGAAACAATTTTGGCAATTTTAGAAGATACCCCCCATTATCCCGAACTCGACCGGAAAATGATTAACGAGGTCTCCCAATATTTGGAAGACCTCCGAAAGAGGAAGGGGATCGTCTACAAAAAAATGGTTGACGATGCGGTCTTGACCCATCAGATTCCGGGTGGGATGATGTCCAATTTAATCTCCCAACTGAAGGAGATGAAGGCGGAGGATAGGTTACCCGAGGTCTTAGCCGAAGTGCCAAAGGTGAGAAGGGATTTAGGTTATCCGCCATTAGTTACCCCAACGAGTCAGATTGTTGGGGTGCAGGCGGTCTTCAATGTCACAACCGGGGTGCGGTATAAAGTTGTGCCGAAAGAAGTCCGGGATTATGTGAAAGGTTTATACGGCAGACCACCAGCACCAATCAAAGAACCAATCTTAAAGAAGATTTTGGGCGATGAGAGACCGATTGATAAAAGACCCGCGGACCTATTAGAACCAATCCTCCCGAAAGTGAAAGAAGAATTGAATAAGGATTTAGTGGAAAAGGAAGAAGATTATTTAACCTATGCCCTTTTCCCGGAGATTGCCTTAAAATTTTTTGAAGCGAGAAAAAATCCTAAAAAAGAGGAGGAAGAGGTGAAGGAAGAGAAAGGTGATAAGGACCGGATTGAATTATTAAAAAAGGTTTTTGAACTGGCAGAGAAATTCAACATCAATTCCTTGGAATGGCAGTATGAAGGTAATGTGATAAGGATCACTCGGGGACAAACCCTACCACCACCCCCCCAAAAGGTAACTCCAATCACTCCTCCCAAAATAGAAGAAAAGATAACCAGTCCACCACCCAAAGAAACGGAAAAGATTTCTTCCCCCCTGGTAAAGGAAGAAAAGGTAGCGCCTACCCAATACGAAGAGATAAAGTCGCCGATGGTTGGCACGTTCTATTCCCGGACGAAACCGGATGCCCCACCTTTTGTAAAAGAAGGGGACATCGTAGAACCGGGACAAGTCCTCTGTCTCATTGAGGCGATGAAGTTGATGAACGAAATTGAAGCGGAAAAGAGGGGGAAGATTATTAAGGTCTTAGCGAAGGATGGG
>JBDRVQ010000045.1 GCA_039801905.1 candidate division WOR-3 bacterium
AACGAGACCAGGGGATACCGAGTGCCGAGAGGTAGTTTAAGATTAGAATTAGGGGTGGGTCTTTAATCTTACCCGCCTCCAACTTAGAGATTAGAGTTTGGCTCTTACCGCATTCCAAAGCGATCTCCTTTTGGGAGAGACCAACTTCCTTTCGGTAACCTTTAAGGAGTTCCGAGGCGAAATGGGTTATCACAATCCAATCTTATTAAAAAGTGGTAATTTGTCAAGTTAAAATATTAATGTCATTCATATTTTTGCCAGCCGCCCCTTTTTTACAAGTCTTTAATTTACAATAACTTATTTGATTTGGCCTCTAAAATGGGGGGCAGTATAGGGGATATAAGAGGGGTGATAAAGGAAGGCCTAATTTTTAGCCTAACAGAAGTTATAATTATCAGGCTAAATCCTGGTGTAAAGCGGCAACTGATGGGAAGGTGAATCTTGTATTTAAGGAAAGGCATAAGAGAAGGTCTTGCGGAGAGAATAAGAGAAAGTTTAATCTTCGGTCTAACTCGGGTTTTAAGAGACGGTCTAATGTTAGGCTTAAAGGAAAGTCTAATCCCGAAGAAGAGATTAGGGGGTAGATAGTATCCCTTGGAATATGGAAACTTGACTAATATTTAATCTCAGGCTAATATTAAGAAATTATGCGTTTAATTTTGATTATTTTAATCTTCTTCATCTTCGGCCTTTTGGTTTACGGTTACTTAGAGTATCGGGAAATGCTCTTGCGGATAAAGGGGACCGAAGAGGAGGCCGCAATCCGGCAAAGAGAAATTCTTTTTCTCTACGAAAGAAGATTGAAGGATTTGGAAGGGGAATATGCTTCTCTTCTATTAAGAAAGGATAGATTAAAAGCCCAAGATAGAAAGAAGTTGGAGGAGTTGGAGGAGAAGATTAAAGAGATGAGGAAGACGATTGAACAATGGAAGGTAACCGAAGAGGAAAAGAAGAAGAACACCCTCTATCGGATGTGTGTGGAACTTTATCCCCAAACCCGGGGTCTCTGTGAATACCTAAAAGAGAAAGCAAAGGAATAGGTACTATGTGCCTTACGATTCCAGTTCAAGTGAAAGAGGTAAAGGGGACAAAGGCAATTGTCCAAAAGGGGGAAGAGGAGTTTACTATTGATATCACCCTGCTGCCAGAAGTTAAACCCAAAGATTGGCTCCTTACGATTTCCGGTCTTGCCTTAAAAAAGGTGAGTGAAGAGGATGCCCAGGAGATATTGGATTTCTTAAATTATTCCTTCATCACCGACCCGAGGCGGGTCTCAGAGAGATTTACGAGGATAATCCAAGAATCAAAATTCCGGCTTCTAAATAAAGAGGAGATTATTTATCTCTTAAATACCGAAGGCTACGAAAAGGAAGCCCTCCTCTCCGAAGGCAATATGACGAGGAAGATAAATATTAAAGATTTTATCTGCATCCATGGGGTGATTGAATTTAGCAATCATTGCCAAAATGACTGCCTATATTGCGGTTTACGTTCGGGGGCGAAGATTAGCCGTTACCGGATGACAAAAAAGGAGATCGTAGAAAGGGTGGTGGAGGTGGTGGAAAATAAGGGTTATAAACTTTTGGTCCTCCAATCCGGAGAGGATTACTTCTTTTCCGCCGCCGACCTCGCAGAGGTTGTGAGGGAGATAAAGTCAAGGGTTAAGGTCTTTATCTTTTTAAGTTGCGGAGAAAGGGGGGAGGAGTTTTACGCCACTCTCCGCCGGGCGGGTGCTTCCGGTATCCTTTTAAGATTTGAAACCTCTAACCCCATTCTCTTTTCTCGCCTCCATCCCAATGGTAAATCATTGGAAAGGAGATTGTCCCATCTTAAATTCTTAAGGGAGATGGGCTATTTCCTGGCTACTGGGTTTTTAGTCGGTTTGCCCGGGCAGAAGGTTGAGGATATCGCAGAAGATATCTTAACCGTTATGAAATTAAAGCCGGAGATGGTCTCTCTCGGTCCTTTCCTCCCTTCTCCTGATACCCCATTAGCCAATTTTCAACCACCGGACACGGATCTGGTCTTAAAGACAATCGCCATCATTCGCCTCCTCCATAAGAGGGCGAGGATTCCGGTCTCCACCGCCTTAGAGACTCTTCATCCGGAAGGGAGAAAGAGAGCCCTCCAGGCGGGCGCCAATGCCTTAATGTTCATTTTGACACCGGAGAGGTATCGGTCGCTTTATACCCTCTATCCCAATCGGGCTTTTAATGAAGAGGAGATTTGGGAGAAGTATGGACTTTATAAATATGAGAAGAGTTATGATATGCTGGAGGAGCGCTTAAAGTCGGAGATTGAAAGATGACGGAGACGGAAAAAGAGATAAAAGAGATTGTGAACGAAGATTTATTCTTTAACCTCTTGGAGGGGAAAGCCCACCCGGATAAGAAGGAAGTAGAAGAGATTCTCAAAAAAGGGGAGAAGAAGAAAGGGCTTTCCCTCTCTGAGGTTTCCGCCCTCTTGAATGTCCAGGATAAAGATTTGATTGAAGAGATAGCGAGGGTGGCGGGAAAGGTGAAGCGGGAAATCTATGGGGAACGGCTTGTCCTCTTTGCCCCTCTTTACCTTTCTAACTTCTGTATCAACGACTGTGAGTATTGTGGCTTCCACCGGCGGAATCCCCACCCGAGAAGGAAATTGAGTTTGGAAGAGATTGCCGAGGAGGTGCGAATCCTTTTGCGGATGGGGCACAAGAGGGTTCTGGTGGAAGCGGGTGAGGACCCAGAAAATAATTCCATCTCTTATATCGTTTCCGCGATTAAGAAGATTTATGAGACGAAGGAGGGAAAGGGGGAGATTAGAAGGGTGAATGTTAATATC
Source organism: candidate division WOR-3 bacterium (assembly GCA_039801905.1). Lineage (NCBI taxonomy): Bacteria > Pseudomonadati > Caldifarciminota > Caldifarciminota bacterium. The sequence goes on from JBDRVQ010000045.1 coordinate 2,824, forward strand.
TCGGCAACGACGGTGGAAAATTACCGGCGTCTGAAAGAGGTAGGAATTGGTACTTACCAGTTATTCCAAGAGACCTACCACCGCAAGACCTACGAGAGAATCCATAATGGACCAAAAAGGGATTTTATGCGGCAAATCTTTGCCCACAACCGGGCTTTTCAGGCGGGAATTGATGATATCGGTCTTGGCGTACTCTTTGGCCTTTATGATTACCGATTTGAGGTCTTAGGTTTAGTCTCCCACGCCCAGTATTTAGAGAGGAGATTTGGTGTCGGTCCCCATACGATCTCCGTTCCCCGTTTCCGTCCGGCACCAACTGTCAATTTCTCTCCTTTCTATCAGGTTTCGGAGGAGGAACTATTAAAAATTATTGCCATCTTACGCCTGGCGGTTCCTTATACCGGAATGATCATCTCAACTCGGGAGCGAGGAGAGATTCGGGAGCGTGCCTTTGAGATTGGGATTTCCCAGACGAGCGCTGGTTCGCGTACCACTCCGGGTGGTTATAGCGCCTCGGAAAGTTCTCCCCAATTTGCCATCTCCGACCAGAGGAGGCTGGATGAGGTAATCTTGGGGATGTTAAAGAAGAATTTTATCCCCAGTTTCTGCACCGCCTGCTATCGCTCCGGTCGGACCGGGGAGCGATTTATGAGTTTGGCAAAACCCGGGGATATCCATCTCCTCTGCCGACCCAATGGCCTTCTGACTTTCAAAGAATATCTGGAAGATTATGCCTCACCCGAAGTGAAGGAATTGGGGGAGAAGGTTTTAAGTTTTTATTTAAAAAAGGTTAACTCGGGTTTGAGGGAGAAGACCGAAGAACTATTAAAGAGGATTTCCGCCGGGGAGCGCGATCTCTATTTTTAAAGTGGATAAAATTCTAATCTTAGATTTTGGTTCCCAGTACACCCAATTGATTGCCCGCCGGATAAGGGAATTGAAGGTCTATTGTGAAATCTATCCCTTCAATTTTCCTCCCTCTCGGATAAGAAATATAGCCCCGAAGGGGATAATTCTCTCTGGGAGTCCGGCTTCGGTTCACTCTTTTTCTTACCCGGTACCGGCAAGAGAAATTTTTAATTTAAATATTCCGATTCTCGGGATCTGTTATGGGATGCAGGTTATCGCTCACTTATTTGGGGGAAGGGTGGAGTCTGCCGCCCAAGATAAGAGTATCCGGGAATACGGTCCCGCTGTTCTGGCGATTAGGCGCCCGGGGAAAATTTTTTCTTCCCTCCCTTCTCGTTTCCGAGTCTGGATGAGCCATGGGGATACGGTGGTAAAATTACCCCCTGGTTTTGTTACCGCTGCCAGCACCGAGATGATAAGAAATGCTGCCTTCTTTAATGAAGAAAAGAAGATTTATGGGGTTCAGTTTCATCCGGAGGTCTACCATACCGAAAAGGGGAAGGAGGTGATCGCTAATTTCTTATTTAAGGTCTGTGGTTGTCAAAAAGAGTGGACGATGCGTAATTTTCTCTCTCAGAAGATAAGAGAGATTCAGGAAGTGGTTAAGGGAGAAAAGATCCTCTGTGCCCTCTCCGGGGGGGTTGATTCTACGGTTTTGGCATTTCTCTGCCAAAAGGCAGTGGGCAGAAACCTTCTTTGTCTCTTTGTTGATAACGGTCTATTAAGAAGGGGGGAAAAGGAAGAGGTGGCACGCAATTTGGGTAAGTTATTACCGATAAGATATATCAACGCCCAAGACCGGTTCCTAAAAAGACTGAAAGGTGTTGAAGACCCAGAAGAAAAGAGGAAGATTATCGGCGAGGAATTTATTAGGGTCTTTGAAGAGGAGGGGAAGGGGATAAGATATTTAGCCCAAGGGACACTCTATCCGGATGTGATTGAGAGCCGTTCCTATCATGGCGGTCCTTCCGCCAAGATAAAGACCCACCATAATGTTGGCGGCTTGCCGGAGCGGCTTAGGTTTAATTTGATTGAACCATTTAAGGAACTATTTAAGGACGAGGTTCGGGAATTGGGAAAGATTTTGGGGGTGAAGAGAGTAATTTTAGAAAGGCACCCCTTTCCCGGTCCGGGGTTAGCGGTGCGCATTTTAGGGGAAGTGACAAGAGAGAAATTGGAGCGGTTGAGAGATGCGGACGAGATTCTCCTTTCTGAGTTAAAAAAATCCGGATTTTACTTAAAGACCTGGCAGGCATTCTCTATTCTCCTGCCCGTAAAGAGTGTGGGGGTGATGGGTGACGAAAGGACTTATGAAAATGTCTGTGCCCTGCGAATTGTTACCTCGCGTGACGGGATGACCGCGGATTGGGCAAAATTACCTTATCCTCTCCTTGCCCGAATTGCCAACCGGATAATTAACGAGGTGAAGGGGATAAATCGGGTCGTCTACGATTTAAGTACTAAACCACCAGCCACGATTGAATGGGAATAGCCTTGACTTTATTAACAAGGTTGCTACTATCCTATTTTAAGAATGCGTTTTTACTTTGCCCGGGCGGATTATAAAGCCGCGAGTTTTATCATTTTAGGTATCCCTTTTGACCGCACATCCTCTTTTCTCCCCGGAACACGGTTTGCGGTCAATAATGTGCGGCTGGGAGCGGAAAATATTGAGACCTTTAGCCCCTACCAGAATCTCTCCCTACCCGAAGATAAAATTTTTGATGCCGGTGACCTCTTGCCCGAAATGCCCCCCGAGGAGTTTTTCAAATTGGTGGAAGAAAGAGTCTCTTCCTTCCTTTCCGATAAGAAGAAGGTTTTGAGTATCGGCGGCGAACATACCATTTCCCTGCCCTGTGTCCAGGCTTACAAAAAATTCTATCCTGACCTCATTCTGGTTCACCTTGATGCCCATTCCGATATGCGGGATGAATACTTAGGGGAGAAGATCTGTCACGCCACCGTAATGAGAAGGATTCAGGAGGTGGTGGGGGAAGAAGGAATCTTCTCTTTTGGTATCCGCTCCCTGACGGAGGAGTGTCGGAAAAGGCATAAAAATCTTTACCCCTTTCGGGTCTTAGAACCACTCTTGGCGCTTAAAGAGAGATTGAGAGGAAGACCAATTTATCTCACCTTAGATTTAGACATTCTTGACGGCTGTCTCTTCCCAGCCGTTTCCACGCCGGAGCCGAACGGAATCTTCTTTGCCGAACTTTTGGCAGCGATCAAAGAACTTGCCCATCTCACCTTAGTGGGAGCGGATATTGTTGAGTATAACCCTTTATCTAACCCCTCTCTCGCTTATGCGGTGGGGGTCTCCCTTTTGGTGAGAGAGATAATCTTGGCTTATTTTAATAGGGGGGTAAATGAAAAGAATGTCTTTTTGGGGAGGTAGAAATAATGTGTTGTAATGCCTGCGTTCGCTATGCCGTCTGTGTCCAGAAGAACGAATTGCGTGACGACTGCTGCTCTCAGTGCCGATATTTTGATTCCTGTATGGAACTGACAAAAGACGAAAAGAGGAGAGACAAGTTCATTACCACAAAAAAGAGATACCCGAGAAGATGAGAACCGTTTAATCATCTTAAAGGAGGGATTATGTGTTGCGAAATCTGCCCCTATTATAAAGACTGTGAGGAGTTGGGGAAAATTAGAAATTCCTGCTGTCCCGAATGTCCCTCTTATGAAGAATGTATGGGTGGGGAGTTGGAAGAAGAGGAAACACTTTAATTCTAACGAATGATGACAAACTTTTCCACCCCAATCCGATAAGGCTTTTTTTCTTCCCGCAAGCGGAGGAGATAGAGACCAGAGGCGAAAGATTCATCAATTTCCAAGAGGAAGCCGTTTCTTATCGTTTCTACCTTTTTTGGTTTTAACCTCTTACCCCGGAGATTAAAAATCTCCACCCTTATACTATCCGGAGGGATAGAATTCTCAATCTTAATTGTCAATCGGGAAGAATGGGGAAGGAGAAGCGGATTGGGGTGGAGGCTAAAAAGTAATCTTTCCTCTGCCGCTTCTTCTTCCCGATAGGTGATTTCTATCAAACCCTCCCTTGTCCCCACATACGCTCTATTCGGAGACAAGGTGAGGGAGAGGTAATATTCTAAGGTATTCTTCCAATTGGGAAGAATTGGACTATTATTGGGGGTGAAGGAAAGCCAAGCATCTTTTTCCGGATGAAAAAGGGAAAGCCCCCCTTCGGTTAGGATCCAGACCCAACCTCCATTATCAACCCTCACCCGGAGGCAGGAGTTGGAGACCAGACCAGAATTTGCCTCATTCCAGATCCGAAACCGCTCACCGGAAAGAAGGGCAAGCCCTTGGGGTGTTGCCACCCAAATCCGGTCTTTTAAGTCAGAAGCGACCGAGAGGATATTAGTTGAGGCGAGACCTTCGGTGAAGATCTTCACCGAATCATCCGTCGGGTCAGAAAGGGTTCCCTTAGGGTCGAATTGTAAAAGTCCGTTGGGTGTTCCTAAATAGACCCTCTTTTTACTGTCAAAGGCAATCTCCCGACCGCGGAGACAGGCACCCAAACCGGGAACGGTAAACTCATAACTCCTACCGCTACTATCTAAGGCCACAATATTACCAATACCGTTCCAGAACCATTTCGTACCATCCTGGTCAATATTTAAGGCACCGACCACATTCTTTGGTGTCTGTTCCCCCCACCGGAATATCTCCCAACTCCTACTAATCTTATCATAGCAAGAAAGCCCTCCCCATTCTGACCAATGCCCAACCCAAAGGCGATTCTTCTTATCAATCACCAAAGGATCGGGGACGGGTAGGGTATCCTTGAGAAAGGAGATTGTATCCTGGGAAATGAGAGTGAGATGATTTGCTCCCCAGAAGAAATGGGAGAGATAGATATCCCCTTCGGTATCTTCCACCACTGAGAAGATACAGTTGGCGGCAATCGTCTTAAATCTTATCTCTTTCATCCGCTCCCCTTCTATCTTGATTAGAGAGCCGGAGGAGGCATCCCCGCCCCGAATTCCCAAAAGGAAGAAGTCGGAGATAAAAAGGGCTGTGGTATAATCACCATAAAAGGAGTAAAAATTTGTCCCGTCATAGATGAAGGTCCCCCGATTGCTGGCGATATAGAATCTCTCAAAAGAGAAACGGAAATCGAAGACGACTAAGGAGAAGGGGAAGAAGAAGGAAGGGAAGAATGTGTCAAGAGATTGGTCATAATAGGCGATACCGTCCTCACCGCAGACGAACAAGGTATCCCGCGCCGAGAGGATCCCCTTTATGGAATCGCCGATTGGCAACCGGTAAGATTTCGTTATTAGGCCATCTTTACTAATCCGGAATAAGCCCCGGCCAGTCCCCACCCAAAAAAAGGTGTCGGCGTAAAGGGAGTGGACGATATAGCCGGGAATCAAATTTCGGAGCCGATGCGAATCCGGTTGAAGAAAGAAACCTCGGGTCTCAATGAGATAAACCCCCATCTCACTTCCCAAGAGGATGGTGTCACCGAAGATTTTCACCTTCCGGATGGAGGTGGGCAACCTTTCGGGGGGATAGCGAAGAAAGTTTCTCTTATCCCAAATCAAAACCCCCCGGTAGAGGGTAGCTAACCAGAGATTATCATCCCGATCCCAGGCAAAGGATTGGAGGTAATGGGAGGAAAGGCCATCCCGGTAGGTGTAATTTTGCAATACCTTCTCCTCTTCTAAGGAGAAGAGGACCAATCCTCCCGTAGTGGCGAGATAGAAGGTATCGTTTCTCTCTTCTATCTGGTTTATATATTGGTAAGTGGGATAGACTTTCCAGTTGGTGATCTCAAAATTAATTAGATAAAGGAAAAGAAGCACCATCAGATTTTAAGGGAGAGAGGCGATGAGATTCCTCTGCGCATCGTAAATGGCAAAAGTGAGAGAAGGGGAGGCGAAGGAATGGGAGGCACAGGCAAAGCAGGGGTCATAACAACGGAAAAAGATCTCTATGAGGTTGAGACTATTCTCCGTGATCTCGTCTCTTTTAATATATTCTCTTGCCCCCTGTTGAATAGAGAGATTTATCGCCCCTTTATTATTGGTGGTGGCAACGATGAGGTTCACTTCCTTAATTAAAGCCTTTTCGTCCAATTTATAGTGGTGGATCAAAGTTCCCCGGGCTGCCTCCACAATCCCCACTCCTTCCTTTGGTTTTCCTAACCCGCCGGAGGCGGGCAGATTCCGCAGGTCGCTTCCCGTTATCCCTTCTTCCCTTATTAACTCCAATCCCCTTTCGCAGGCGTATAATAATTCAATCAATCTTGCCCAGTGATAGGCAAAGACATTAGTGATTGGTTTTTTCCCATAAAAGGAAAGAAGTCTTTCGTATTCCTTATTTGCCTCTTGGGTTGCTATTCCCTCCGAGACATTAATCCGAGCTAAGGGTCCAACTCGGTAGAGCCCACTCTCCTTCCCCGGAACTAAACCCTTAAAACCAACCTCTTTTAAGAAGGGAATTTTAACATAAGACCATTCCACAACCGCTTCTTGGATGTGATTTAGATAATCTTGGGGGGCAAATTTAATAAACTCCTTCCCCTCGGGCGTAGTTACCCTCACCTCGCCATCATAGAAATTTAATTGGTTATTCTCATCAACCAAACCCATATTATAAAGGTCAAGAGAGAAGTTTTCGTTTTTAAAGATCCTAACATATTCCGGATTAGAGAGGACTAAGTTATGGAAAATCTCTAAGGTCTTTGAGGCAAAATCCTTACAAGAGAGGAGCATATCTTCAATCCTTTTCTTCTCCTCTTCGGAAATCCCTTTTGTTACTCCCCCGGGAATACCACAGACCGGATGGGTTGCCTTGCCACCCAGGATTTCGGTGATCAATTGGCCATAGGCGCGATGCTTTATCACCTCCAAACCCAATTCCTTTCCCACTTTTTCTATAATCCCGAAGATATTTCTCTTCTCCCTCTCCGCTTGGAAGCCGACCAAAAGATCCGGGCCCCCTAAGAAATAGAAGTGGAGGATATGGTCATAAATGATATAACCGCAATATAAAAGTTCCCTCAACTTTTTTGCGAGGGGGGTTGGCTTAATACCAAAACAGGCATCAAGCGCCTTAGTGGCGGCCATATGATGGGCAACCGGACAGACACCACAAATTCGGGAGGTTAATTGGGGCATATCCTCCGCCTTCCGCCCTTCGCAGAACTTCTCAAAACCCCTCAATTCGGGAACCTGCAAAAGAGCATTTTCTACCTCTCCCTTTTCGTTTAGGAAGATCTCAATCTTGCCGTGCCCTTCCAAACGGGTTATCGGGTCAATAGTTATTCTTCTCATCTTCTTCTCCTTTTTGGAATTAAGGAAGAGGGTAAGGAATACATATAAAATGTGCCGACCGGATCAGAAATTTTCTCTATCATCCGGTCAAGCTCCTCTTCGGGGAGACTCTTCTCTTTATCCAAGGCTAAAATGGAGGCGATGGCCGAAATTGCCTTTGCCCCTTGGTCAAAAACCTCTGGGGTTGGGCCCAGACAGCCAGTACAGGGCCAATTGGCATTAATGCATCTTGTCTGGCAACCACTTCTGGTTACCGGTCCTAAACAGATAACCCCTTCTTCTAAGAAACACTTCTTCGGGTCGGGTGAAATCTCAATCATTCTTTTAATATCCGGCATCTTCTTTGCCTCTTTTGGATTCCGCGCACAATCCTCACAGAGGGCTTTGACGGGGGCTAAAACACTCCCTTTTTCCGGAAGTTTCCCTTGGGCAATCTTTTCTACCGCCTCAATGATTAAGTTGGTGGGGGGGGGACAACCCGGTAGATAATAATCAACCGGCACTACCTTATCTAAAGGGAAGACTTGCTCGTAAAACTCCGGCAGGGTGAGATTCTCAAATTCGGTTTTGGGTAAAATTCCCTTTGGATTATTGGTAGAAGGGGTATTTTTATAGATTCTTTCTAAGATCTCTTCCCGGGAGAAGAGATTAGCAAGACCCGGAATGCAACCTTTGTGGGCACAACTACCAAAGGCAATAAGGATCTTTGATTTTTCCCGCAAAACCTTAGCCAGATGCTCCTGCTCAGAATTTCTAACTGAACCATTGAAAAAGGTGACATCAATAAAACCTTGGGGGAAATTTTCTACATCTTTATATTTCACATCTAAGGCGACAGGCCAGAAGACAATATCGGCAAGGGCGATCACATCTAAAATTTTCTCATTGATATCCAAGACCGCGATTTCACAACCACCACAAGATGCTGCCCAGTAAAAAGCAAATTTCAACTTAGCCATATTTAATCATAAAAAAATTTTTCTAAATGTCAAATCTATTTTAAGCCAATTGGGAAAATTTCTTTAGCCTCTTTATTGTCAAATCCTTTCCTAAAACCGCGATCAGGTCAAAGAGGGGTGGACCAACTGTCTTGCCGGTTAGAGCGACCCGGCAGGGATGGATTAATTCGCTCGCCTTAATCTTTAATTCCTCAGCCAATCCCCTCAATGCCTTCTCGGTTGTCTCTTTATTAAAATCTAAAAGGGAAGAGAATCTTTCTGCTAAGAGATTTAGCCTTTCCCGATTTTCCGAAGTGAGGAAGGATTTTATCTCCGCTAATGGGTAGTCAATCTCCTCCTTTAAGTAGATACTTACCGCCTCCGCCAAGTCAATAAGGGTTCGTGCCCTTTCCTGGGAGATTTTGATTGCGGAAAGGAGACGTCCTTCCTCCCCGGTCACCTTCAAAAAGGGCTTCAGATGGTTAAGGAGTTCTCTGGCTTCCGACTTCCGGATATAGACGCTATTGAAATGTTCTAACTTCTTAAGATCAAATATCGCATTCGCCTTATTCACCCTTTCTAAGGAGAATAATTCAATCATCTCTTCCTTTGTCATAAACTCTCGATCGCCACCCGGCGACCAACCCAAAAGGGCTAAATAATTAAGTAAGGCAGAAGGTAAAAAACCCGCTTCCTTATATTCTAAG
>JBDRVQ010000046.1 GCA_039801905.1 candidate division WOR-3 bacterium
TGAAATAACCCAACTTCTAAAAAGACTTGACGAGGCATATCGTAAAAAGTATAGTCTTTCCATAGAAGACGAAGAATGAAAAGTATCCAAATTATCAACAAAATTTACATCCTAGCTATGGTAAGATGTTATTTTGATGAAAGACGCCCCCTTCGCTTTTTATATCACCAGGGCAATCATTAACGCCGAGATAAAATTTTCCGTCTCATCAAAAACCGAATATTCTACCCCCAATCCTTTTCTTCCCGGAATTAGACCCGCAATTGGGAATAGGAAGGGATATTTCCTTAGACATTTTTCGGGAGAAGAGATTGGGCCTAAGATTAGGTCCTTTTTTCAGGAAGAGGGTGGTATAGAGATTCGGATTTTAACTGTGGGGAAGGTTTTCTCTAAAAATAGGAAAAGAAGGTCGGATAGGAACTGGGGGAGGAGGTGGTAGGGGAGATGGTGTTGGGGTGCAGTTCAATTTACTCTAAAATTACTAAATTATTGGAAATAAAAACCTTAAAAAGAACGCCCTTCTTTTGATAGGCGACATAAGATGTCGCCTCACAGTATAAGAATCATAATAAATCCTGGTTATGGTTAGTTAAATTAAAAAGTTTAAAGTCCTAGAATGATATGAAGTGAAACTATTGCACTATTTACTTGACAAAAGAATGTTTTATGGTTATCATTAGAGTTTAAAAAATTGGGAGGACAATATGAAGAGGTTATTTTTAGCTATTCCTCTCTTTATTCTCCTCTTTATTTTCTGTGGTGAGAAAGGAGAGGAGTATTTCCCGATGGGCGTAGGAAGCGTTTGGAAATACACCGGATACACCCTACTGATAACCAGCTCTTCTACCGACACCATCCAAAAGTTTACTTCTGATACAAAAGCGGACAGTAAAGGGAATCTGGATAACGGATTAGAAGTCACGCTCTTTGTAAACATTGAGACAGTATACGTGAAAAGCCCTTACGAAACGACTTTGGTTGAGGTAGACACCACCTATATCCGGGAGAGTGGGAATTATATCCTTTCTTATGAGTCAAAAAGCGATCCTGCACCGGATACAGTTCTTGCTCTCCCATTAGAAAAGGATAAGACTTGGCAAGTTGACTCGACAACCACCGCTAAGGTCCTTGTGGAAGAAAATGTGACCGTGCCTGCGGGAACCTTTAAAGCCTGGAAGGTGGAGCAGACGACCCAAGGAATTCCTATCTATTATTGGTTTGCCGAAGGGACCGGTTTAGTGAAGGTTAATATGGATTACGAACCAATCTCTGGTTACCGGTATGTGATGAATATGGAACTGAAATCCGCAAACGTCAAGTAAACAAAAAAGAAAAAAACTGGGGCGGAGAAATTTCTCCGCCCCTTTTTATTTCCGCCTTTTGACTTTATTCTTTTAGTTATTATAATTCCTTATGCGGAAGAGAAAAGGGGAAGACTTTTTGGAACTCCTCAAAAAGGATGGTCTGGAGATTCTTTCTGTCTATCAAGAGCCCTTTTCGCAAAAAGAACAAATCTTGGCTCTGGTGCCAATAAAAATCTGTAAACCAACACCCTTCCAGAGAGAGATTTCCCCAACCCATCTAACGCGCTTAAAATACTCCATCGAAAAGACCGGAAGATTTTTAGACCCAATAATTTTAATTCGGACCAAAGAAGGAGAATATTGGACGCCTAATGGTAATCACCGCCTGGCGGCGATGAAATCCTTGGGGAAAGAGAAGATTACGGCAATTTTAATTCCCGAAGAGAAAATTCTCGGGGAAATTCTGGCTTTGAATACTGAAAAACCACACAATATAAAAGAGAAGTCATTAGAGGTGATAAAGATGTATCATCATTTCTTGAAAATAGCCGGGGATCTTCCGGAATCGGACTTTACTTTTCAATTTGAAGAGCCTTACTTTGCTACCTTGGGAATAATTTATCAAAAAAGAGAAAGATTTTCTGGCTCAGCGTACGTTTCGCTCTTAAAGAGAATTGATCAATTTCTCTCTCTGCCTTTGTCCCAGGCGATAAAGGAAAGGGAAAGACGGGCAAAAAGGGTTGAAGAAGAGGTAGAACCAGAAGTCATGCGGGTAATTAAAGAATTAAAAGAGAAAAAACTTAACTTACTTTTTATTAAACAATTCGTCATTTCTCATAATAATCCTTGCGCAAAGAAGAAAAATGAGCGAATGGATTTTGACGAAGGAATTGATGCTTTTCTTACTAATCTTACCCATTTTGATATCGGGAAATTGCGACTAGGAGAAATACCGGGGGATTTTTCTGAAGAGTAAATTTTATGTTTCCTGAGGAAGCAGATTGGATTATTGATAAATTAAAGAAGATTGATTTAAAAGGAGTGCGGAGGTGTTTGAATGTCGGTTCCGGTGATTTGCGATTTCGTACTCAAGACCAACCACACCAGGAAGCAATTTTCCTTCTCTTGAAAGAAAGGGGGATAAAAGTTGACCACCTTGACCAAAAAGCCGGCAAAGGGGTTGATATTGTGGCGGATATTAAAGAATTTTCTCCTTCCGAGCCTTACGATTTGATATTTCTTACTAATGTTTTGGAACACTTAGAAAATCCAGAAATAGTAGCAAAAAGGGTCTTAAGCCTTCTTGCCCCCAAAGGTTACCTCTTTGTCACAGTTCCGAGATTTTACCGTCGCCATCCCGACCCGATTGATACTGGATTCCGCCCCAGCAATAAGGATTTAGAGAGAATGTTTTCGGGAAATAAATTTCTCTTTTCGGAAATCATTAAAATAAAAAAGCCGAGGGACCACTTGGGGAAAATTATTTCTTTTTTGGGGATAAAATGGAAAGTCTCCTGCCTCTTATTACAGAAAGATGTTGACCTTGACTTTCAAGTTTAATTCTTTTATAATACAAAATGATAAAATCAAATGGAGGAGTCTATGAGAAGTAAACTTCTCTTTATTTTCGCTCTTATTTTCTTCTCTTTTGCCTTTGCCCAAAAAGTATCAAAAGAAAAGGCAACAAAAGCGATTACCGATTCCCTGAAGGGTGCTAAGGTGGAGGCTTTAGAATACATTAAAGATAAAGGGCTTTACGAGGCAAAAGTCTCTTATAACTACAAAAAACTTCGGGTGACAGTTGATGGGACAAATGGGAAGATAGCAGAGATTCAAGAGTTAGAAGACCCAATCTTCTCCCGGATAAAAGAGATAGTAAATATCATCGCCCCGGGTGAGATTGTGGAAAAAAGCGAAGAACGAGAGGAGGATGAGATAACTTATATCCTCATGGTAAAAGGCAAAGATAAGATGTTAAGAGAAATTGAGGTCTCAATTAGTGTTGGAGAACCAGAGGAGGAAGAAGGGGAGGAATAAGGAGGATTTATGGTAAAGATAAAGCCAATTTTTTTATTTTTCTTTTTAACAGCCCTCGTCTTTGCCGGCGAGATTGTTAAGGAAATTTCTTTTCCCCAGACTTTACTTCATCTCATACCCAAAGATGGCTATACCGTTGTTAATTACGGTAATGCCCCGGAGATTGATGGTCAACCCGGCTCACCATCTCTACCGGTAATTCCCGTGCATATTGTCATTCCCGCTGATGCGGAATTAGAAGGAGTTGAAGTTTTAGATGTTGAGGAAAATAAAATCCCTGGTGAATATCTATTATATCCAGTCCAACCGGGGAGAACATTTTCCGACTTAAAACCCCACCCTTTTGTCCCCCCAAAAGAGGAGTTTTATTCTCAACAGAGTATCTATCCGGAAAAAATCTTAGGCTATATTGGTTCTGGGAATAAAGGTGGATTTCGTCTTTGCCGATTTTTAGTCTTTCCGGTTCGCTACCTTCCCGCGAGAAAGGAATTGTATCTTGCCGAAAAGATTAAGGTCCGAGTTTCTTATAATGAAGGGAGAATTATTCCCAAACCCATATCTCCATTTAAATTAACACTCTTCTCATCGGATGTCGGTGATTTAGTAATTAATCCAGAAGATGTGGAAAGGTTCGCTCCACCAGTCCGAACTACTCCGGCTTTTTCTCCTAATTTGCCACCAGGTTATTACGAATATGTGATAATTACTCCCCAAGTCTATCGGGATAGTTGCGAACCACTTCGTTACTGGCGGCATAAATTAGGTTATCCCGCTCGGATAATGACCATTGAAGATATCCAATCAACCTATCCGGGAAGGGATTTACCAGAAAAGATGCGCAACTTCGTTAAAGATGCGGATACGGTCTGGCAGACGGTCTTCTTCTTCATTGTCCGCCAGGATGCCCCAGCCCAGCAATACCGCCTCTTGCGGGTCCGCTATACCAGTAATGAAGACTTACCCGGTGATATCTACTTCTCTGATTTAGACGGTACGTGGGACTTTAATAACAACAATATCTTTGGCGAACCAGCGGATAGCATTGATGGTTATTCTGATGTCTATGTCGGAATGATGACAACCGAAAGTTTTCAGGAGATAAGAACCTACCTTAATAAATTATTCCGTTACGAGCAAAACCCGGATTCTACCTATTTTGAGAAGGCATTACTACCCGTAGCGGTCACTTTCTCTATGGAATTTAACGATTCCATTGCTAATGCGGCACCTGCGGACTGGTGGTGCTGTAAGATGTATATGTCCGGAGGGCATGTCCAACCATCACCTCAGAGATTTACCGATTCCATTAATGCCGGTTATGGCTATACCTCAGTTATCGCCCACGGCACACCAAGGACTATGGAACTGAATGGCAGTTGGACCGGAACTATGGCTTGCAATTTAACCAATACCAATAAACTGAATGTGCTAACTGCGGTCTGTTGTGACCCAGGTTCCTTTGACCTTTATAACGACTGTCTGGCGGAGACAATCACCGGGATTGCTCAGAACGGCTTCGCCGCGGTGATGATGAATGCACGTTCCGGCTGGGTAAGAGTTGCAGAATACTACAACTACCATTTCTTTTATAAGTTTTTACCTCGGATGCCAATTGGACGTCATCCCTTATGTTCCGCCTACGTCTATGTTGGTCAGGCATTAGCCCATTCCAAAGACCAACTCCGACCTCTCTGGCCAATGACCGATTCCTCTCGTTTCCGTTGGGAAGCCTATGAGAGAAATCTCTTCGGGGATCCGACAATTCCCTTAAATGTGAAAAATCCCCACCATCTTACCGCCCAATTCCCGCAGGCAATAAATATCGGAAGCAATGTGCCGGTCCCAATCACTGTCACCTATCAATCAAACCCGGTTTGTTCTGCGCTGGTCTGTCTGATGATGGGTGAAAATGTCTATGCCAAAGGGAGAACCAATGGCTCAGGTCAGATAACCCTTTATGTTTCACCGAATCAAGTCGGCACAATGCTTCTGACTATTTCCGCTCGCAATTATTTCCCTTATGAAGATTCAATCAGGGTTGTTTCCACCGGTCGCTATGTCTGCCATCTTAGACATTTTATTGACGATGCACCACCAAGAGGTAACGGTGATGGTATTCCGAATCCCGGTGAAGAGTTAGAACTTCCAACTTGGGTTAAAAACTGGGGAAACCTTACCGCCCAGAACGTTATTGGCCGTTTCTTCACGCGTGACCCTCAGGCACAATCTTCTGACACAATAAAAAACTTCGGTAATATTCCAGCGGGTGATTCCGCCTTTACCGGTTCCAATGGCTATAATCTAAGAATCAATACCGGACTTTCTAATGGCTATGCGATACTCTGCACCTTAATCTGTAAAGATAACTTAGATTCTTCCTGGGTCTCCCGGTTTACGATTACTGTTGGTACCCCGGTCTTCTCTTTCCAGAATTACCTTGTGAGCGACTCTCACGCCCAAAGACCAAATGGTCGGATTGACCCGGGTGAGGATGCTTTCTTGCGGATAGCAATTAAGAATACAGGTCTGGGACATGGTTATAACTGTCAGGCGAAATTGAAGGCTTATGATACCCTCTTCTTTGTCTGGGATTCATTAGCGAATTACGGCTTTATTCCTAAGGATTCGGTTAGGATTAATAACGAAGACCGGTTCCGGGTTTATGCTGACCCCAGGATGCGACCGGAAACCCAAGTGCCTTGTACCCTCTTTCTAACCGCGGATGGTGGTTACACTCAGAAGGTAGGCTTTACAATTGGCGTTGGGGCGTTAACGATTACCGACCCGATTCCGGATGGAGACCCGGCAATTTATTACGCCTATGATAATATTGATACCTTCTATGTCCAGCACCCAACTTACCGTTGGATTGAACTAAGAAACCGGGGAACCCAACTGCCCATCACTTCGGATGACCAGACGATAAGAATTCTTTTACCCTTTGTCTTCAAGTATTATGGTCAAAGATTTGCGGAATCGCTTTCGGTCTGTGGCAATGGCTGGATTGCCCCAGGAAGATACACATCAGCAGTTTATACCAACCAGCCACTTCCGGACCCAACATCAAGTAATCCCCATTCTATGATTTGCGTCAATTGGGATGATTTATATCCGCCCTATGGCAATAGGATCTGGTATCTCTACGAACCCGATTCGCACAGATTCATTATTGAATGGGATTCAGTCCATTACTTCTCTCCCAATACCCAGTGGGATAAGTTTGAGATTATCGTTTATGATACGACCGTTCCTACGCCAACTGGTGATAATAAGATTGTCTTCCAGTACTATACCGCGAATAACTACACCTCCAATACCGTTGGAATTGAAAATAACACATCCACTCGTGGTATCTGTGGACTTTACAACGGCACTTACCATCGGGCACAGGCACCTTTGATTCCGGGAAGAGCAATCTCTTTTGAGACCGGCGAACCCCAGGTGGGAATCTTAGAAAAAGAGCTCTCATCTTTTGAGCCTATAAAAGGGATTCTTAAAATTTATCCCACAGTCCTGAGAGGCGACCTGAAGATTGAATACTTCCTATCCGAAAAGGAAATAAAGAAGGTAATCCTCTACGATGCGGTTGGTAAAAAGGTCAAAGAGTTTACCTTAAAGCCCGGAGTCCAGACCTTAGAAATGAAAAATCTACCTTCCGGAATCTACTTCTTGCGTCTAAAAGAGAAGGTTAAGGAGGATTACAAAATAATCATTCTAAAATAAAAAATAGGGGGGCACCATCTCAAAAAGGTGCCCCCCTAAGTTTAGATAAGGAAGGGAGGTTTAATTGGAGGTGGAGGGAAGGGGGGTAAGCGATATGAGATTTTTAATTATTTTCTTTTTTCTTTTTAATCTTTGCTGCGCCAAATTCCTTCCCACGCCAATTGAAAAAATCCTTAATGACCCACGGGGATATGAAGGAAGAGAGGTTTTAATTCGGGGAGAGGTAACCGAAGTCTTTTCCCTAATTTTCATCAAATATTTTAAAGTTAAGGATAAGACCGGTGAGATTGTTGTTCTTACCGAAAAACCATTCCCAAAAGAGGGAAATGTAGTTAAAGTAAAAGGCAAAGTAGAGACAATCCAAATCGGCAATGAGACCTACACCGTCATTAGAGAAAATAAGGAGTAAAAAGGAGATCTACTTTTTAAGAGAAAAATGAAAAAAATACTTGACTTTATTAGACCTTTAAGTATAATACCAGTTCTTTAGAAAGATAAAATAGTTATGACCGGGAAAAGGCGGCGAATTTCAGAAATTCCCCTTGACAATTCTAAAAATTTCATTAAAATACTTTATGAATATGAAAAAGTCGTGGTATTTTGGAAAGGTTATTTACCCTTGTACAACAAAAATGTGCAATAAGGATCCCTCTCCCACCTCTCTATCCCAATTTATGAGGGTGGTTAAAATATCTCTACTTTTCTTAATTCTTTCTTGTGGGAAGAAAGGGGAAAAAGTTATTGTCCCTTTCCAAGTAGTGCCCAAGCCCTTAGATGTTTTCCTTTTACTTGACCAATCAAGTAGTATGAGACAAACCGATCCAAATAATAATCGGATTGATGCTTCAAAATTTTTGGTGGAATATCTGGCGACCTATTGGGCAAAAGAACAGGACCACCGGATTGGTTTAGTAAATTTTGGGGATTTAACCCCACCAAATCCTGATGATGAGATGGTTCCTCTTGTTTCTTTAGATACCACAAAAAAGAAGGAGAGAGAAGAGTTAGTCAACAAAATAAAACCCCTGGACCTAAGGTATACAAAGTTTATTGAGGCTTTTCGAAAAGCCCGAAGGGGGTTTGAGGAAGTGGAAAAAGACAGACCGAGACAGAAAGCGATTGTCCTTCTTACGGACGGCGAGCCTGATGATTTGCGAAGATTATCACGAGAGGCCTATTTTAGTGAAATTATCAAATTCTTTAGCGACTCCCTGCAAAATTGCTACCTATGTGTCCTGGGAATAGATAAAGAAGATAAGTATTGGTCAAAGAATGATCCTTACTGGAGAAGAATTGCCAAATACACACAAAGGCTAATTTCCACAGAGGAAAAAGATTTAAAAGAGGCTTTCTGGAAAGTGATTTCAGTATTAATGGAAGGGGTAGCAGAAAAATGGGATTCAATTCCCCCCGAAGGACTAAAAATTCAATTAGACCCATATTTAGAAGTGGTCACTTTTACTATCCATCGGGAATTACCCCATGCGGAGGTTTCAATTCTTAATCCTAAAGGATTAAAAATTAAGGAAGAGCCGCCAATGATTAGTAAAACCTTAGAAAGTCCCCGAACCGTAATTTGGAAAGTGGAAGAACCAGAAGTGGGAATTTGGATTTGTCAGATTGAGAAAGGAGCGGGGAAAGTAGAAATTGGTACAATGAAGGTACCAGTTCAACCGAGACTCATTTACCCGAAAGAAGTTCACCCCCAAGGAAAGCCATTTACCATTTTAGCAAGTTTTTTACGAAGAGATGGTAAACCTATAAAAGAACACCACGCCTATAAATTAAAGATGTGGGCAGATTTACAATATCCGGGAAGTCCAATTTTTGAGCATTTAGACTTAATTGAGACACCAGAGATTGGTATTTTCTTGGCAAAGGAAACAATTAAAACTACACTGGAGGGTGAATACCAAATAATCTTAAATATGAAAGCACATAAGATAATATCGGAAACTGCTATTCCAGTTAAAGTGGTGAGAATCCCCTATATTGAGGTCTTAAAGCCCAAATACGAAGAGGTGCAACCTTGGCACAAAGATTTGATTATTGAGGTGGAGATAAGGCTTGGTGGAGAGAACTTAAACCCGACCGATTATTTTATTGATAATCCCAATGCGATTATCTTTTACCAAATTGAAGATCTTGAGAAAGGTAAAGTAATAAAATCTGGACATCTCCGATACTTAGGTGGAGAAAAAGAAGCGAGGTTTTCTGTGAATGGAGGAAAGATTAAAAAGAGTGGTAAGTATCGCCTCATTCTTAACCTCCGAAGCCGGAAGAAAGATGGGACAATTTATGAGTACACAACAAATCCTAACGGAGTAGCGGTATATAGGAAGATGGATCTCATCGATTTCCTAATTTACCGATTTTATATTTTAGGCGCGGTAATTCTTATATTACTATTCCTTTTCCACTACTTAGATATTTACATTTGGAACCGTCATAAATTTTGGATATTGAGTTGTCCGAAACTTACTGGCAGTTTAGAAATAATAAAAGAAGGGGAGCCACCAATTACCCTCACTCTCTCAGGGAAAAGGAAGGTAAGAGTAAATAGCAAGGGAAAATTGTCTTTTCTGAAAAAGGGAGGAGATTTAATATTTTTTGCCCGGCGCGAGGTAAACGAAGAGGGGCTAATTACGGAAAAGGGATGGGTTGAGAATAAAGTAACCCAAGTAACTCTGCCCTTGGAGGGGGTTGAAGAGATAGATGTTAAGAACTATAAAGTTAAGTATAACGCTTACTAATTAGGAGGGAATATGCCAATGTCAATTTTTTTGATTGGTTTGGGCGGTTTTGGGAAATGGGTGGTCACTGCTTTTAAGAACCGCCTTTTAGAAAGATACGGAAAGGTGGAAAATATTCCTTCTGAGTTTAGGTATATCGCCTTTGACCTCGTAGCCACTGAGACTCCTAATCCTCAATTCCACCGCTTCGGTTTTGGGAGATGCGTCATTGATACTCTGGACTATACATCTTACAGTAAAGATTTTCATCTATTTTCTGGCGATTATAAGCACGAAATGGAGAAAATCCAAAATAATAGCCAAGATAAAAATCCTTTCATTTCCAAGTTTGTAAGTAAAGAAGATGCGGAACTTTACATAACTGACATCCTCAGGCGGAATATCGCTGCGGGCGAAAGAAGGCTTACTAGCCGAACCATCTTTTTCTTAGATTCAGAGAAAATCTATAATAAACTAAATTCTTTTTTAAGAGACGAATGCCTCTGTTTTATTGTGAGTTCTATCGCTGGCGGGACTGGCTGTGGTTCTCTTTTGGATTTTCTAATTCTACTTCAAAGAGTTGCGAGGGAGCGGCGTTTTGGAAAAGTTTATAGAATCCCTATACTCTTTTTACCCCACGGTTTCAAAAAGGCAAAAGCCGGAGAAGATTTAAACTTTTTAGAGGCAAATTGTTATGCCTTTTTCCGAGAGTTTCAAAGAATAGACCTGAAAGAGACCCAGATAAACATTTCCTATTCTCATTCTCTAAGCAATGTTAAGAAATCTGCACAAGAAGTTCTTGTTGACCTCCCCTTCATCATTGATGGGGATAAGATCGGCGGTGAAAAGGGAGAGAATATTCCTTTTTATGAAGGGGCCGTTCAATCTATCGTAGATTTTATTGAGAGTTTTTGGTAT
>JBDRVQ010000047.1 GCA_039801905.1 candidate division WOR-3 bacterium
ATACTATGAGTTTATTTCTTCTTGCCTACCCGCGGAGCGAGGTCTCGCCAAAGGCGGATAGTTGGATTAGATATTATAATAGAGAAAGACAGCATTTCGGTAAAGAATTGAATGGTATGAGACCGGAAGAGTATCTTAGGAAAACGCTTCCTAAAATTGATCCGGACATTTCTTTATTTCCTCCGGTATTTTTATATAAGATAGCAGTTTCCGACTTTTGGGGTGGTCACTATCTCTGTAAACAGTACACTATTTTACTAGTAGAAAATTTTTCTCACGGTAAAGATATTATGGAAGTCTAAATCTTCGTTGATTCTTTTAACTTCTAAATTGGAAAAATTAGTAAGCCAGCGCAGGAGGCGATTGGGAAAAGCAGTAATCACATAAATCCCACCTTTTTCTTCAATGGTGGTGAAGAAGTCTTCTTGAGAGGACAGATGTCCCCAAGGGATATTAAACTTTGTCAAATAAACCGGCAGTGCCGCCCGGTCGTACTCTCCTAAAAAAACGGGAAGGGGATTACTCTCATAAATCTTCTTAAAGGCTTTTAAAAGGGAAAATGGTCGGTAATGAAATTGATAATAGTTGTAATTCAAATCTTGAGATTGAATGCCTTCGGTGATATCATTAGCAATTTTCCTCTCAATATGTTTCAATTGAAAACCAAAGGTAAGGTAGTTATAAATTACTATCCCCAGAACTAAAAAAACTTTCGGAAAATTCTTACCCATTAAGTCCAGAATTGATTCCGTCAAAATAGAAAGGAAAAGGGCAAAGAAAGGGGTTAAAATAACAAAAATTCGGTGGTAAGGACGGTCACCGCGAATAAAACTAAAAAAGAACGGAACAAGGAGAGTAAAGATTAAAAGTCCAAGGTAAGATCTTTTTCTCTTTTGCCAATAAGAGATTAGACCAAGGATGATTATCGGAATAAATAGATACCTCCCGGAAAGGAAATGGGCAAAGGTAAAAGGCATTGTTTGAGAAAGGGTGGGCACATAGAAAAGTCCCCGACTCTGAACAAAACGATTACTAAGAACATCTTTTAGGACTGGGGAATAGAAAAGGATTGCGAGGAAAATACCGGCGGTTAAAAAAGAAAGAAGAGAAAACCGAACTTTTTTTATCCCGGCATCTAATCCTTTCAATCTTCCTTTCTCTTTTACCAGTTCATCTTTTCCCTTTCCTTTATTCTTAACTTTAACCTTTTCTTTTCTTCTCCTATGATGAAGAAAAAGAGGGAAAAAGTAATAACCGAAAATCGCTAAAATGAGATAGAGGTTAGAGGGTATGGCATAAAGGGTAAAAGCCGTAGTGAAAGTAATTATTAAACCAGAAGGAAAATTGGGCTTTTGAAGAAAAGAGAGGAGATAATAAAAAAGGATAGTTGAAAGCATAATACTCAAACTGAATCCTCTCACCTGTAAGGCGAAGTTATAGTAAGTAACAGTGGTGACGAAAGTGGCAAGGGCAAGTAAAGCAATCGTTTGATTGAAGAATCTCTTTCCAAGACGATAAAGATAAAACAGGGTAATTAGGGTATAGAGCAATTCTAATAAGCGAATTTTATACGGCGCTTCCAGTAGTTGGTAAATATCTTTTATCCCGAAAATTTTCAGATAGAGATTATTTATTAAATTAGCCAATATGTGATTATTGGGAAAAGAATAGTCGGTTATGGTCTTTTTAATTGGGCAGAAGACATAATTGGTTAAAGTGAATACCTCATCGTACCAGAAATCAATGTTGAAATAACGTCGCAGGAAAATAAAAAAAGGAATTAAGATTAAAAAAGGAAAAAGGCGATAAATTATCTCTTTTCTCTTGGTCATTATCAGGGTTGGGAAAGATAGGGTTTTAAGAACTTTCCCGTCCAGGAGCGCTCGTTCTTTACTATCTCCTCTGGTGGTCCTTCCGCCACAATGTAACCACCGGCATCTCCCCCTTCCGGTCCTAAATCAATAATCCAATCCGCAGATTTAATTACTTCCATATTATGTTCAATCACCACCACAGTATTGCCCATATCCACTAAACGATTTAACACCTCCAATAATAACCGCACATCTTCAAAATGCAAACCCGTGGTTGGTTCGTCTAAAAGGTAAAGGGTGCGACCTGTTGCTATCTTTGACAATTCCTTTGCCAACTTCACCCGCTGTGCTTCGCCACCGGAGAGGGTTGGGGCGGGTTGACCAAGTTTTAAGTAGCCAAGACCAACATCTCTTAAAAGTTGCAACTTCCTTTTAATCGGCGGGATATTCTCAAAAAACTGGTAAGCCTCTTCCACTGTCATCTCCAAAACCTCATAGATATTCTTCCCCTTATACCTCACCTCCAAGGTCTCCCGATTGTATCTCTTACCTTTGCAAACCTCACAGGGAACATAAACATCGGGTAAAAAATGCATCTCAATCTTCTTTATGCCGTCTCCGGCACAAGCCTCACACCTTCCTCCCCGAACATTAAAAGAGAATCTCCCCGGTTTATAACCTCTCATCCGGGCTTCTTTGGTTTGGGCAAATAGTTCCCGAATCGGTCCGAAGGCATTGGTATAAGTGGCCGGATTGGAACGGGGGGTTCTGCCAATTGGCGACTGGTCAATATTGATAACCTTATCAATCTTCTCAACATTAAAAATTCCCTCATGCCTTCCCGGTTTCTCCTTAGAATGAAAGAAAATTTGGGCTAATGCCTTATAGAGAATATCCGAGATTAAAGTACTCTTCCCAGAACCGGAAACACCTGTGATGCAGATCAATAATCCTAAGGGAATTTTCACATCAATCCCTTTCAAATTATTCTCTTTTGCCCCTTTGATGAGAAGAAAATCACCCTTGGGCAGTCTTCTCTGCTTCGGCAAAGGTATTGCCTTCCTCCCCGAAAGGTAGGCACCGGTGAGTGATTTCCCGTTTTTCATAATCTCTTTTGGTGTCCCTTCTGCAACTAAGTAACCACCTTCTTCTCCGGCACCCGGTCCTAAATCAATCACATAATCAGCGGCGAGAATCATATCCCGATCGTGTTCCACCACAATCACGGTATTTCCTAAATCACGCAAACGGAGAAGAGAATTGATTAACTTCTGGTTATCCCGAATGTGGAGTCCAATACTCGGCTCATCTAAGATATAAGTAACCCCCACTAACCCGGAACCAATCTGTGTTGCTAATCTCACCCTCTGCTCCTCTCCTCCTCCTAAGGTATCGGTTCTTCGGTCCAAAGTGAGATAGTCAACCCCCACCGCAATTAAAAATGATAGCCGCTTCTTAACCTCTCTTATCAACTCCTCGGCGATTAACCTTTCGGTCTCAGAAAGTTTAAGGTTATTAAAAAATTGGTAAGCATCTTTAATGGAGAACCGAGTCACATCATAAATTGATTTATCTTGAATCTTTACGGAGAGACTCTCTTTTTTCAAACGGGCACCGCTGCACTCCGGGCAGGGTAAAATTGCCATATATCTTTCAATCCATTCTCGGGTAGAATCGGAATCGGTCTCCCGATAGATTCTTTCTAAGTGAGGAATGAGGCCTTCAAAGCGTTCATAATTACGATAGGTTGTGCCGTCCCACCTTTCGTACTCCACCAAAATCTCTTCTTCACTGCCGTAGAGAAGGACAGCCTTCGCCTTTTTGGGAAGTTCTCGCCAGGGCTTATGCAGATTAAATCCATAATATTTTGCCAATGCCTTCAGATGAGCAATAAACCAAGACCCCCTTGGTTCACCCCAAGGTTCCAAAGCCCCTTCCATTATGGAAAGTTCCGGATTGGCGACCACCCTTTCTGGGTCAATCTCCATCTTTGTCCCCAGACCGTGACAAGCCGGACAGGCACCATAAGGAGAATTAAAAGAGAATAGCCGGGGGGAAATCTCCTCATAACTAAAACCGCACTGGACACAGGCAAAATGGGTAGAAAAGATATGCTCCTTCCCATCAGCCAAAATTAAAACTAACCCCTCCCCCTCCCTTAATGCCAGTTCTAAAGAATCCGCCAATCTTTTCTTTATCTCTGGTTTTAAGATAATTCGGTCAATGACAATCTCAATATTGTGTTTCTTATATTTTTGGAGTTCCGGTGGTTTATCAATATCATAAATTGTGCCATTCACTCTTATTCGAACGAAACCTTTCTTTTTGATCTTCGCAAATAAATCCTTATATTCCCCTTTCTTCCCTCTAATTACTGGTGCCAAAATCTCCACCTTCGTCCCCTCAGGCAAACTCATTATTTTATCCCCAATCATATCCGTAGTCTGCCGGGTAATTTCGGTACCGCAGTTTGGACAATAAGGTTTACCAATCCGGGCAAAAAGGATCCGGAGATAGTCATAAATCTCGGTCACCGTGCCGACAATGGAACGGGGATTTTTCGCCGCACTTCTCTGTTCAATGGCAATAGAAGGGGAAAGCCCCTCAATTTTATCAACCGCTGGTTTTTCTAAAACCCCCAAAAACTGGCGGGCGTAGGCAGAAAGAGATTCAATATAACGCCTCCTCCCTTCTGCATAAATCGTATCAAATGCCAAAGATGACTTTCCGGAACCGGAAATCCCAGTAATCACTACCAGGCGGTTCCGGGGAATCTTCACATCAATATTTTTCAGGTTATGCTCCCTCGCCCCTCTAACGAAGATATAATCGTTTTCCCTTCCCATCTCTAATAAACCTCTAAGAGAAAACACCGGAGGTATTCCGATTCCGGCATGCTTAAAATTATGGGATGGTCCGGTCCTTGGGTAAGCCGACCGATAATTCTAAAATCCCGATTTGCCTCCTCCGCGGCACTCACTAAGCACTCCAAGAAATCCTGCCAGAAGAAGTAATGGGAGCAGGTACAACTGACAAGAATTCCATTTGGTCGCAAAAGGCGCATCGCTTGAAAATTTATATCCCGATAACCCCGAAAGCCTTCTTTCTTATCCTTGAGGGACTTGATGAAAGGTGGAGGGTCAAGGACAATAATATCAAAGCGTCTCCTTTCCCGATAGAACTCGCGCAAAAGATGAAAGGCATTACCCAAAACGAATTGGCAACGCTCGCTCACCCCATTCAATTCCGCATTTCGCTTTGCTAAATCTAAAGCCAATTGTGAACCATCAATTCCCAGAGAACTCTTCGCCCCGCCCAAACAGGCATTTATAGAAAAACTTCCGGTATAGGTGAAAACATCCAAAACTTCTTTATCCGCACTTATCTCCCGAACCTTCCTGCGGGTGAGGCGCTGGTCAAAATAATAGCCGGTCTTCTGTCCCTCTTTGATATTTACATAAAATTTAGCTCCGTTCTCACTAATAATTAAATCCTCCGGTATCTCTCCGTATAAAAGACTTTCTTTCCTTTCTAAACCCTCCACCGTCCTCCCCGAAAAGTCATTCTTCTCAAAAACCCCGCGCACCGGAAAGAGTTCACAGAGTGCCTGAACAATTTTATTCTTTCTTAAATCTGCACCGTAGGAGTAGGTCTGCAAAACAAAGCAGTCTCGGTATTTATCAATCACCACCCCGGGTAAGGAATCGCTCTCCCCATAGACTAACCGGAAGTCTTCCTCCTCGGGCAGGAAATTTTTCCGGTATTGATAAGCATTTTTAATCCGCTTCTTCAAAAAGGGAACATCAAAATCCTCGCCCTCCGGAGAAAATATTCTTATCCGAATTGCCGAATCCGGATTCCAAAATCCGGTGCCGATGAACTTCTCCCCTTCATAAATCCGAACCACATCCCCCTTTTCTAAATTACCTTTAATCTGGATGATCTCATCCTTATAACACCAGAAGTGCCGCTTCTTGGAGGGCTTTCTCTTTACCACCACCACCTTTTCCATAAACTTCCCTTAAATCCTAATACTTATACCCTAAGGGATGACCCTTCCTGGTGAGGAGAAAAAACTTTATCCGAATCCCTTCCTCCTGAACTGTCCAAACAATATCATACCGATTTCCCGGGATGATCTTTTCACTTTCCCCTTGGATTGAGAAGTTGCGAACCCACTCCTCTTTAAATTCTGTATTGGGAGAGAGAAAAAGTGGAGGTGGGTTACCTTCGCCGAAGGGTGGTAGGAGGAAAACCTCTTTCGGAATCTCTTCCAAAGAGAGGATGGCATCAAT
This sequence comes from candidate division WOR-3 bacterium, assembly GCA_039801905.1. Taxonomy (NCBI): domain Bacteria; kingdom Pseudomonadati; phylum Caldifarciminota; species Caldifarciminota bacterium. The sequence goes on from JBDRVQ010000047.1 coordinate 6,110, forward strand.
CATCACTATCCTCTCTTGAGAAGAAGGGAGATTTTTCTCAATCTTCGGGAGAAAATTCTTTTCCGCATATTCTCTTGCCCGGTTTATAAACTCCTCTAAATTCTCCTCCTTTATAGAAAACCCACAGGCCTTCTTATGTCCACCCCAATCCAAAAGTAAAGATGAGTTCTCCCGCAATAATTCTAATAAATCTAACTCCTCCACTCCCCGACATTCCGCTACCCAGAGCCCATCATCCCTCTTTCCCAACACAATCACTGGGATTAAATATTTATCCCGAAAACGATTGGCGATGTGGCTGAGAAAACGAAGTTTAAGAAAGACATTTTTCACAATCATAATTCCGGGATAGACACTCTTAACCGTCTCCGCTAAGGAGATCGTTTCTTCAACCTCCCTCTTCAGCACCTCTTGCCTCTCCACCATCTTATCAAAAATCTCTTGTGCCAAGCCCTGGTCTTTAGTTAAGAAGAAATCACAAGCGGATTGGCCATCAATGGCGGAAAAAAGGGAGAGGACGGTATTAATATCTTCCAAATTTCTTATCATCTCCCAGGCAGGGCTTCTTCCCTTTCCTCGTAAAATCTCCAAGCCCTTTTTCACGATTATCCGATTCTCCCCGAGGAGTGGCACCCGGTCGGAAATTGTTCCTAAGGAGGTGAGGGCTAAGGTTTCGGGTTTCGCTGTTATCCATTCCTCAATGGTTATTCCTAAAAGATCTTCCAGGAGAGCAGAAGCGAACTTAAAGACTACCCCCACCGCCGCCAGTTCCCAGAATGGATACCTACTACCAGGGATTTTGGGATTGACAATCGCTACCGCCTCGGGTAAACTTGATACTACTTCGTGATGGTCAATAATGATCGTCTCCATTCCCTTCTCCTTCAACTCTCTCACCTCTAAATTATTGGTTGTGCCACAGTCAACAGCAATCAGAAGTCTCACCTCTTTCCACCCTTCTTCTGAGAGAATTTTTGGCGGATAAATCCCATGCTTAAATTGGTGCTTTTGGGGAATGAAATGGCTCACTTCCGCTCGTAAATCTTTAAGCACTTCCTCCAAAAGAACGGTAGCGGTAATGCCATCCATATCCTCGTGTCCCCAGATGAGGATTGCCTCTTTCTCCTTGATTGCCCTCTTTAACCTTTCTAATCCTTTATCAATATCCGGCAAAAGGCTGGCAGGATAGAAATCCTTTAAGGAAGGATACAAAAAGGCAGAAATTTCTTCCTTACTTTCTAATCCCCTTAAAAGGAGAAGCCTCAAAACCCCATCGGATAAACCCGTCTCTGCTCTGAGAAGGGCAAGTTTTTCTTCGGCAACTTCTCTTAACTGCCACATAAAAGTTATCTTACCCGTAATCCGCCAAAAATCAAGGGAATAATCTTTTCCTTTCTAAATTTTTGGCGCGGGGAAAGAAATCCTTCTATCTTACCAATATTACCTTCTGATACCCATCCTTCCTTTTAAGAAAGTAAATTCCCGAACCTTTTATTCTGCCAGAACTTATCTTCTTCCCTTCAATATCATAAATCTCTTCACCAATTTCCATCCGGCGTAAAGAACCCTTACTTTCAAATTCTCTTCGCCTAACCCTTTCTTCCCTCTCTCCCACCGAACCAGCCATTTTGGCAAATATCTCCCAATTATTACTAAAAAAGTTCTGCCAAATTACCCAAACCTCATCATTACGGATTAGAATCTTGGGATAAATATCAACCCCGGTATTTAAGTCAACCGGTTGGGGAGTTCGCCAAAGGCCATTCTCATAATAAGAAAAATAGACATTCCAATTCCCATCCCGATTGGTCTGCCAAACTAAAAATGGCCTTCCTTGATTATCGGTTGCCATATCACAAAATAGGTCATTAAAAGTGTCCAAGGTGATTCTTATCGGTGGGGAAAAGTTATTACCATCCCAATAAGCACCATAGATATTACCGTTACCATCATCAAAACTCTGCCAAGTGACCCAGAACCTATTATTGCCTTCTAAGGTAGCAGAAGGACGATAAGCCCTTTTCTGATTACCAGAGATTGGACCAATCTCATACCAGAGACCAAGCGATTCAAAACTGGCAAAGATTTTACTCCCATCTATTAAATATCTATTATAAAATACCCAAACCCGACCATTCTGAGCAACTAAGGATTTCGGGGACAAATCATCATCTTGGTTAGATGTGACCGGAAGTGGCGAAGACCAATTTGTGCCATTAAAAGTAGAAGTGAAAATGTCTAAGTTTCCCCTTCTTCGGGATTGAAAAAAGACCCGGACAAAATTATTTGAATCCCGAACCAAAGAAGAATTTAGGGCACAAGAAGAGTCAACCACAAACCTCTGCCTTGCGGACCAAGAATTATTTTGATAGATACTATAATAAAGGTTATAAGCCGAGTGGTTATTGGTATAGTCAAAATGGGACCAGACGCAGATTGGATTGCCATTACCCTCCTTACTCAGAGCCGGGCACACATCCCAATAGGTATGAGGGCCAATAAAACCCACATCCTGCCAGGAGTTATCCCGATACGCAGAATAGATATCAAAACGACCATTCGTCGTATTTCTGCCGGTGGTCCAGGCAACCCAGATTCTATTATCCGAACTTAGAAGAACCGCTGGCGCGTTATCGGTCTCGGAATTAGGTGAGACAACCTCCACATCTAAACCCGGCTTTAGAGAATAACTTTTATTACCACCCAATCTCTTTATCTTAGCCCGATTTGGTTTTAAAGTTGGGTCTCCCATAATATTTAACCCATAAAACCAGGAGCGAGAACTCTGCCCATTTCTTATGAACCAAGCCTTAAATGCCTCCCCAACACAAGAATCTCTTCCCAAAGGGGTATAAAAGTCTTGGAAATTAAGCATCGAACCGACCTTACTACTACCAACCGCCAAAAGACCATAAGGGTTCTGAAATATATACCAACCAGCAGAATAATTCTCTTCAATAAACCTCGTTCCGGAACAGGCGAAGAGATTAAAGAAGAGGGCATTAGGCTCAAGAGCAAAAATTTCCGAATTGAAGACCGTTCCTGAGTAACCACCAGGTATGGCAAAGGTATGGCCCCAGGGTGATGAATGGGCACAAACCTGAATCCATTCAAAACCTTGCCGCAATCGGTTTCTATAATCCGAAGCGGTGGTAATACTTGGTGTTTCTACCACCGTCACATCAGTATAGACCCGGGAAAGAGAACAATCTCCAAAACCCTGCCAGTCATCGTCAACATAAGATAAAGCCCTTCGCGGTACCGACAAGAGACCAATTCGGTATAAATGATTCTTATAAAAATAATTCTTTAAGAGCCGAATTTCCGAGTCCCAAGTCAAAGGCCGAGAATAAAGTCTTCCGACCCAAATCTCCGGATTGACATCACCGGTATGGTTATCATATTTCCCATCATTATCACTATCAACCCAATTCCCATTCAGGTCCATAAAATACAAATCAATTGGATATTCCTCAACCCCAAAGCCATAAGATTCGCACCAGGCAACCGGAACTTCACCAATAAAAATTGCCCCCTTCAGGTTATTTAAGGATGCCAAATGATTACGCAATTGGGTATGAGAAAGACCCCTTATCGTATCCACCCGAACCGCCCAACCTTCATTTTGTAAATCGGAAACGAATTGGTTAATCTCCAAAACTAAATCCGGATAGATTTCCGCATTAACGATTATCGCGCAGAGGTTCTCTTTTCCGGCTTGGTAGACATTACCGATCCTTGTCTTTTCCTTAGTAAAAGTCTCATTAAGCCATTCCTCATAACTTTTAGGCTTTCTCCCTAGGGGGTCAATCCACTTTAACTCCTTCACCTCTATGGAAAATAGAAGAAGAATGAGAAGGGATAGATTAAACATACCCCATTTTAAGGGATATTAAATAGAAATCAAGAGTCTAAAAAGTACCGACCTGGACATCCTTGTACTTGGTTAAGACATCGTTACCAGCCATAAGGTGGCAATAATCAGGAGAATAATAATCTAAAATAATAACCGGAAAATTAGCAAAATTCTCATTTAAATGAGTTAATCCTAAGGATTTGAGTT
>JBDRVQ010000048.1 GCA_039801905.1 candidate division WOR-3 bacterium
AAAAGACTTGACGAGGCATATCGTAAAAAGTATAGTCTTTCCATAGAAGACGAAGAATGAAAAGTATCCAAATTATCAACAAAATTTACATCCTAGCTATGGTAAGATTTTATTTTGATGAAAGACGCCAGCACTTCGTTTGGGAAAGTGAAAAATCTCCGCCCCAGGGGGGAGGAATACCCAAAGGTCTTTATATGCCCTTTTTAAACCCCTTTCCCAAAAAGACGGCGTCACCGAAATTCTTCACCTCTTTAATTTTAAGGGGAAAAGAGAGAAGATAGAAGAGGAGAAGACTGAAAACAGCAGGCAGGAAGACTAAAAAAGGGGGAGAAAATTTGAACCTTTGTAAAAAGAGAAAGGTCCGATGGGAGAAGAATCCCAGAAGAAGCGAAAGGAGGAAAATTTTAAAAAAGAAGGGGATGAAGTCTTCTTTGAATAGAGGGCCAATCCGTCGCCGGAGGATGAAATAAAGGAAGGCGGTGTGAAGAAAAGAAACTAATGAGGTCGCTAAAGGGAAAGAGAGATAGCGGAGGATGCGCATCAGATTTAAATTTAAGAAAATATTCAAGGCAACAATGAAGGCGGCGATTAGAGCCGGGGTCTTTGTATTTTTTAAGGAATAAAAGATGGAGGCAAAAGTTCGGACACAAGCCGCGGGAAAAACAGAAAAGGTGTAAAGAAAAAGGGCGCGGGCGGTATAGAGGGTATCAAGATTGGTAAATCGCCCTCGCTCGTAGAGTAATTGGACCACCGGATAGGAAAGGCCGATTAAGATTGCCGAAACCGGTAAGGTAAGAATGGAAGTCAATCTTATCGCCTCATCAATCTTATCTTTTAGTTCTTCGGCACCAACAAAAGAAAATTCCTGTAAGGCAACCGTTCCTACCGCTACTCCAAAAAGGCCAGCGGGAAGGTGCATAATCCGGTAAGCATAATTAAGATAGGTGATTGACTTTTCCTCTAAAAAGGTGATTAAAAAAGTATTGACCGCAAAATTCACTTGGTAACCGGCGAGACCCAAAACCATCGGAAGCCATAAGGAAAAGACCCTTTTAGCCGAACTTTCCTTCAGGTTGAAATACAATTTATACTTAAACCCCTTGCTTTTCAGAGCCGGAATTTGAATAACTAATTGGGCGATGGCACCAAAAAGAACTCCATAGGCCATGGCGTAAATTGGGTCTTTATTCCAAAAACGGAATAGGGAAAAGGTGGCGAGGGGGATAGTTACGGAAACGAGATTAAAACCGACCGGAGCGATTGCTGGAATAAAGAATTTACCGAAGGAGAGGAGAATGCCCATCACCAAGGAGGCGAGAGAGACAAATAGTAAAAAAGGGAGCATAATCCGGGTAAGGTTATTAGTCAATTCTAATTTTCCAGGAACATTCTTATAACCCATCCCTAAGAAATGAACAACCGAAGGGGAAAAGAAGATTAAGAGAAGGACAATCCCCCCGACAAAAATTAAGATGATATTGAAGAGATTGGAGGCGAAACGCCATATTTCATCAGAAGGCTCTTTCTTCTTTAATTTTTCGCAGAAGGTGGGCACAAAACTTGCTGAGAGAGCTGCCTCGGAAAATAGATCGCGGAGAAGATTCGGGATGCGAAAGGCAACCTGGAAGGCATCGGTGGAAGTTGATGCCCCATAGAGATAGGCAAAGACCGATTCTCGTAATAAACCGGTAATTCGGGTAATTAAGGTGCCCAAGGTAAAAATACTCACCTTTCTTATCATCGGGCTTCAGGGATAATACCCCTTTATTATCTTTTTAATCTCTCTTAGATTCTCTCTTACCCTACCCCCCGAAAAGATGGCGGAAACGAAAGCCACCCCCGCCACCCCGGTTTTCAAAACTTGAGGTAAGTTTTTCTGATTGATCCCCCCAATTGCCACAACAGGTAAGGAACTCCTTCTCACAATCATCTTCAACCTTTCCAAACCGATCACCTTGGCCTCGGGTTTGGTCGGTGAAGGAAAAACTGAACCACAACCCACATAATCGCAGCCGCTCCTTTCGGCAAAATTTAAATCTTTAAGATTTCTCACTGTCGCTCCAATAATCTTCTCTGGTAAAATCTCCCGGGCTCTTTCTAAGGGGATATCCTCTTTTCCTAAATGAACCCCGTCCGCTCCGGAGGCTAAGCAGAGGTCAACCCGGTCGTTAATTAAAAAGAGGACTTTCCTTTTTACCTTCTCTATCCCCTTTTTTATCTCCTCCGCTTGCCGGAATAATTCCCAACTGGAAGCGTCCTTTAGGCCGCGGAATTGAATGGCATCAGAAGCGGTAGCCAGAAGAAAACCCAACTCGGATAAGGGAGGGATTTTACTAAAAAAATTCGCCAAACTTCCAAAATCCAAAATTGCATAAACTCGGAGGATGAGCCTCTTCCCCCATCTCTGAATAAACTCCTTCTCTAAGTCGTAAAGGAGAAAACGGATGGCTTTAAAGTCGGGTCGCTTCTCTAAACGGGGAAGTTTAATCCCACTGATTTTAATAAACTCTTCCAAAACCCGAGAGGCTTCTTGCGCCCTTTTGATATTCGCCAGAAAGAGAGCACTAATCTCTTTTCGCTCTGTCCAATCAAACTCCCTCCCCCTTCCCAAGTCCCTTTCCGAAAGGCGGAAAGGGATAACCTCTGGTTCAATTTTTTTCATTAGCGGTAAGAGGAGAGAGCGTATCTTTCTCAAAGAGAAGAGAAGTTTCTGGTCTTCGTAATGGAAGCGAAGTAAATCTTCACATACTTTGAGTCCCTCCCTTAACCGATTGAGATTGACATCAATTATCCGGTAGTTCATTTTCTTTTTATGAGAATTAAAAGAAGTTTTCAACGGCGCTTGGGAAAAGAGTGGGTAACCTTCGCTTTTCCCGTGGTATCGGTAACAATAGTATAAAAACCACCGGTTGGTTCCTTGGGGATGCTATCAATAAATCCGGAGGCGAGTAGTTCCCCTAAGGTCTTTGGATATTTCTTATATTTTCGGTAGTACTGATCCAAGCCCTTTTGGAGGTAATCAATATCCTCTTCCCTTTTGATAAATTTTAACCCCCGGCGGGCAATCTTTTTCATCTCTGGATTTTTGGTTGACTGGTATAAATCCTGGAAGATAATTTTGCCAAACTCCCTTCGGTTTTCCGATTTTCCCCAACTAAAAGCCGCCCAGCGCTGAGAGATGCCCCAAGTCTCGGGCATCTTGCTTGTCAAATAGAAATAGTCTCCCGCTTTTACGTAATCTTTGAGAATCATATAGTAAGTGAAGGCGATATCAAAGGGTAATTCCCACCGCAGGGGATTAAAACGCATCCCCCGGCGGAGAAGTTTTATCGCCTCCTCTGGTTCACCGGCATCCCAAGCCAAAGTCATCCCCCCAAAGCGATAGGCACCAACAAATTTTGGGTCAAGTTGGGTTAGGATATTAAAGATATGGCCAAGCCAGGTGTAGCGCCGGTCGGTCATTAAATGGTGCCCGTAATACTGAATCGCCCTCAACCAAATCAGATCGGCGATAAGATTTTCGTATTCAATCACCACAGGTTTTAAGAATTTTCCCGATGGAAAGTAAGCCAATTCCTCCACTAATAACTCTCGTAAAGGCTTCTTCCTTTTTTGGTCAATAATCAGTTGGAGGCGGGCCACGGTGAATAACCAGGAAAGAATAATGATCAGACTGAGGAAAAGGAAGCGCCTCTTCATCTCAGAGGTCTTTTCTTTGGAAGATGAGGGTAGCGAGGAAGAGGAGTCCCGCGGTATAAATAACACCGTAGACCAGAGTAAAGATAATTACCCCTAAGGGTATGGGCACATTGTGCACCACCATCCCTTTGATATTGAAATTGGCGAGGTTGGGCAAAAGATAATAGAATAGGTTTGCCAAGAAGGTGAGGGCTGGATTTTTAACCATCGCGGCGAACGCTTTCAAATCTCTTGTTAAGTGGCCAACGAAATAGAGAAGGAAGGTGAAGATGGAGGCACCGATCGGTGTGACAAAAGTGGAGAAGAAGAGAGCTAGGGCGGTGATGATGGAAAGTTCAAAGATGAGAAAGAGGAGGGGCAAAAGGAGGGAGAAGTCCGCTGGGATTCTTGTGAAGAAGAGGACGAGGAAAAAACCGATGGCTAAAAGGAGAAGGGAGATAAAAAGGACCAAAAGTAGGCCAAAGAACTTTCCTAAGATGAATTCCCACCTCCTTATCGGCTTGGCGAGAACGATATAGATTGTCCTCTTCTCAATCTCTTTATAAATCAACCGGCCACCGACGAAGATGGCGATGAGGACACTGACGAGATTTATTGCCGAAAGGCCTAAGTCTTTAATTATCTTACTCTCTTCGCCCAAGGCGAGGGGTTGAACAATTTTGGCACTCGCCATCAGGAGAAGACCGAGGACGATAAGGATGATGAGAATCTTATCCCGAACCGATTCAATAAAGGTATTTAAGATGACGGGCTTTATTTTCATAACTAACGAACAAAGCTCATAAAATACTCTTCTAAGGTCTTGCGCCTCGGCACGACGGAAACAATCTCCCCTCCGGTATTAACGAGATATCTTATCACCTTATCCCTCTCTTCGGGTGTAGAAACGATAAACATCACTTTCCCGTCGCTTTTCAAAACCCGCGCCGAAAGAGTGGCTAATTCTTTTTCTTGCTCCGGCGAAAGGTTTTTAGCAGTGATCTCTATTGATTCAATCTCCTCAGAGAGGATCTCTGCCGTCCGTCCCACCTTTAATAACTTCCCTTTCACCAAAATTCCTACCCGGTCGCAAATCATCTCGGCATCGGAAAGGATATGGGAGGAGAAGAAGACGGTCTTTCCTTCTCTCCTTAAATTGACAATGATATCCCTAACCTCTTTTCGGCCGATTGGGTCTAAACCACCCATCGGCTCATCAAGAATCACCAGTTCCGGATCACCCAAAAGACTCTGGGCAACCCCAATTCTCTGCAACATACCCCGGGAGAATTTTCCCAACTGGGTATTTTTAGCTTCCGTCATATCAACCAATTTTAACAGTTCGTCAATCCTTTTCTCCTTAGTGTCTACAACCTCGGCACAAAAAGAAAGAAATTCGTAGGCGGTGAGATAATCATAGAAATAGGGTGATTCCGGGAGATAGCCGATTCTCTTCTTAATTTTCGTATCCGTCGGACTTTTCCCAAAAACGGTAATTTTCCCGGATGTGGGCTTGATGAGACCTAAAATTAACTTAATCGTTGTTGTCTTACCGGAACCATTCGGACCTAAAAAACCGAATATCTCCCCTGGGAAAATCTCTAAGTTTAAGGAATCCAGAGCCCGAATTTTCTTAAAACCCCCAAAACCGACTTTATAATCCCGCGTGAGGTTTTCCGCTTTAATTACCGCCATTTTTCATTATAATAAATAAAATAGAAAAGTCAATCTTGATTCTCTTTCCCTTCCTCCCTTTTAATCTCTTCCAATAACCTTAAATCTTCGGGAGAGAGGGGGGCATTTTTTAAGAGGTCGGGTCGGCGCAAGAGGGTTCTTCTTAAAGCCTCTTTGCGCCGCCATCTTTTTATCTTTTCGTGGTCTCCCGAAAGGAGGATTTTTGGTACTTCGTAGCCTTGGTAATTAGCTGGTCTTGTGTAATGGGGGGCATCCAAAATTCCGGAGACGAAGGAATCAGAAACGATAGATTCTTCATCTCCCACCACCCCGGGAAGGAGCCGGACCACTGCCTCCAAAATTACCGCGCAAGCCGCCTCACCTCCGGAAAGGATGAAGTCCCCAATTGAGATCTCGTCGTTAGTTAAATACTTAACCCTTTCATCTACCCCCTTATAGCGACCCGAGATGAAAATGAGATGTTTCTTCTGGGATAACTCTCTTGCCAGATTTTGATCAAACCTCCTGCCGGCGGGAGAAGTAAGAATAATATAGGACTCTTCCTCTTTTATTGCCGCTACGGCGCGGAAGATGGGCTCTGGTTTCATAATCATCCCACTTCCTCCACCATAAGGGTAGTCGTCAACCGTGCGATAGGAATTATCAGCGAAATCGCGGAGATTAATCAGAGAGATACTTAAGATTTTTTTCTCTTGGGCGATTCTTAATACCCCGGTTTTGAGAATCCCGGTGAAATATTCGGGGAAGATCGTAACAATATGGCAAAGCATACCGAATTTCCCGGCGGGCAGGATGGTAAATACATTAGACTATTCCAGTATTTCTAACTGGGCTCTCTTTCCTTGTTTCATTGCCGCGGCAGAAAGAATCTGCCGGATCGCTTTGGCGGTTCTACCCTCCTTACCAATTACTTTACCGTAGTCGCCTTTTTCGACCCGGAGTTCTAAGATGAGGGTTCGCTCACCGGATATTTCTTTGATATTGACCTTATCCGGGTTATCAACGAGCGATTTTGTGATATTTTCAACCAATTCCTTAAGCGGCATCATAGTTCACCTCCTGTATCTTTTTTCTTTTTAAGTAGTCGGTTTACTATCTCTGTGGTTTTTGCCCCACAGGAGAGCCAGTAGGCAACCCTTTCGGTGTCTATTTTCACCTCCTCTTTGAGTGGGTTATAGTAACCGACGGCTTCAATGTATTTACCATCCCGTGCCCGTCGGGAATCGGTAACTACTATCCGATAAAAAGGGAAGTTTTTCCTTCCCATTCGGTTCAGTCTTATCTTAACCATCTATAATGAAAGATAATAAAAATTTGGAAAATGTCAAGGGTAATTTTTAATAGACTCATGAGTATTATCTGTTAAACTTGCTAATCCCTTAGGATTAATTTTTAGGCCTCCTAAGGGTAGTGGACAGGATTTTTCCTCTAAGTGAAATCCTCTGCTTGCTCTATAAAGATCTACCTTCTATAGAAGGCATCTCTACCCGTAATTTTTAATTCTTTTATGCCTAATTGGTAGGGGTCGTAGTGATATTTATGAATTGCTACTCCCGGTGCGTAAAAGGAAAACATATAAAGGCCATAACCACCTTTTTGAAGTCGTATGGCATTTTCCAACGAAACGGAATGCACGAGAAATATCTCTCGGTTTTTGATTCTAAATATTGGTCCACTGATACCATTAGGTTCTAAATCTTCTGTTAAGTCTTCTTTTTTTGCCTCCACGAGCCAATTATTTTTATAAGTGAGCTGGGGACCTAAACCAGTGAGGATTACAACCTTATTGGGAAGATTAATCTTAGCGATTCCTTCCCTTAGATATTCCAACTCTTTACGCATTAGATAATCCTCAATTACAGTTCCCCAAACCGGTTTAAGAGTTATCCCCCATCGTTCACTCCGCTTTATTTGGAGACCCAAAAAGGCAGAGGAGAATATCAGGATGCCAACCAAAATTAATTGCCTTTTTGATAGCCAGTGGGCTATTAAAAGATAGAAAAAAGGTATTATGGGAATCAGATAGGCTGTTTCATCGGAGTGGCGAAAGAAAAGTAGAAGAAAAAGGATAAGCGTCGCTCCTTTGAAGATAAAAATCGGAGATTTACCCTTTAAGTCTTTTTTGAGAGATTGTAGAATATTTGAGCGGTTAATCAGAAATATCAAAATAATCCCAATAGTAGCAATTGGTCCAAAAAGCAGAATTAGATTGTAAATCGTCCTTTCCCAATATAATACCGGATTATGCCATAAAAGTGAAGTTGGGATATTAAACATCTCAAATCGGTATCTAATAAATATCGGTAAGTAAAATATCAACCCAATCCCAAGACTCAGGATAGAAAAAAAGAATATCTTAGATATTTTATCTCGATTTAAGACAAAGAAAAGAATCAGCGATACGAGTACAAAAGCATTGGATAGACGGAAACCAATCGCCAGCCCCAAGAATAAACTGGTTAGAATATAGTTCTTTTTGGTCGCGTAGAGATAGGAAAGAATGAGACAGGCTAAACCGGGAATATAGTCGAGGGTTGTGACGGCATTGACTAAAAGAATAGGAGTGAGAGCAAAGATGCTGACCAAAACCATATTATTTATTTCTTCCTTTACCAATTGCCAGAAGGCAAAAATTGACAATCCGAACATTACCAGAACAAATAGGTTTGAACTAATATAACCTCCCAAAGGGTAGATAATCGTTAGGATATACTCAAAAAGAGGATTGCCGGGAAGCCTTGACGGTTCGTATACCCCGGTTTCCCATAGAACTTCTGCTTGCCGTAGTCCCCCCAGGCATCCCAATCGGTGCCGCAGTTGATAAGAGCGCGGGGAACCGTCATAGTGCCTACCAACGTCAATAAAACCATAATCAAAATTAGGTTTCTTTTTGCCACTACTCACCTCCGACATCATAATTTTGTATTGTACCCATACCAGCGACCTTGTCAACGGTAACCGGCAAAGGTCACAATCTCTAAACTCCGTAAGATGGTTCAGGCTTGCTTCCTGATTTCGTTCTCAATTAGAACTCGGGTTAATTCTCTTATTAGGCTTTTCTTTAGACTTCCCTTTACTATCCCAATTAGAATTTCCTTTACTTATCCTATTATTCCTTCTCTTATTCTCAAAGTTAGCCCCTTAATTACTATTAGGATTGGACTAAGGATTAAGCCATTTATTAGACCAATTATTAGACTGCCAATTAAGCCCATAATTAGACCCCCGATACCATCCCCTGTATGCTTCACCCAATTTTATAAAGATAATCCCCTCCGGTTTGAGGGAGGAGAGAGTGGGGAGGAGGAAGAAATTTTTAGGTCAGTTTCTCCGTTAATGCCTCCTTAATTTCTAATAGGACTTCTTTGGAAAGACCTTTATTTCTTACCCAGTCTTCAATTATAAAAGGAATTTCCTCTTCTCGTTTCTCTTTTACGAGTTTATAAATCTTTCTGCCGAAGGCATAATAGGCAAAATGATAAATAACCGAAATCCCCCGCCGCTCTAAAATCTCTTTCACCTTCTCTTCCACAAATAGAATATAGTCCGCTATCCCTTTTAGATATTTCCTTTTTGCTTTGGGATAAAAAAGACTATATCTTCTTGCCATCTTCTCCAATCTCTTAATCGGGTCTCTTTTTATGGATATTACGAGTTTCGCATTCCGCATTCCGATTTTCATATCTCCTCCGGTAAAGTTATGCCGAAGATATCAACCCTTATCCTTTTTAGGATATTTAGGTCTAACTCTCTTCCTCGCCATTTCCCTTCCCTAATCCTTATCTCCCGGAATAAGGGAAATCCCGCATATCTCTTAGAAAGGCTATATAATTCCCGGGCATAGCAGAGGTAAGAAGGAATAAGACTAACCGGTATGTCATATTCACTTAAAATCGCCTTTGCCTTTGTCTCAATCTCAAAAATCTCTATAAAATAGGCGCCAATCTGTGATACCATCTTCTCCTTCAATTGGGCAAGGTCTCTTCCGATAATCTCCGGGTCTAATTTAGATTGATACTTCTCTACCCTTCTTAAAGCATCTCTCATATCACACCTCTCTTCTTTTCGGGGTTGGGATTAGAACCCAATACCCCCTACATATAAATAACGGAAATACCCCCCATTTTCTGACACTAAATTTCCTACTTTTCTAAGTCTTTATCTCTCAAAGACTTATTGGCTTTT
>JBDRVQ010000049.1 GCA_039801905.1 candidate division WOR-3 bacterium
ACGCAGACTGGTGATAACGAGATAGTCTTCCAGTATTATACTGCGAATAACTATATCTCAAATACGGTTGGGATAGAAGACGAGACGAATCAGATTGGGATAAATGCCCTTTATAATAACACCTATGATCGAAGGTGTGCCCCCTTAGCCCCGAGGCGAGCGATAAAGTTCACAACCGATGAGCCGCAGGTCGGGATGAAAGAGGCGAAAATGGATTTAAGTCGTAAGACCTTTATCCTTCCGACGCTAACGAAAGGAAAGTTTTCCTTTACCTTGCCATCTTTTAGGGTGAAGAAATTTGAGGTTTATACGGTCACCGGTCAGAGAGTAAAGACACTGACAATACCCAAAGGGGCAAAGGAGATTACCTGGTTTGGTGAAGATGAAAAAGGAAGGAAGGTCCCAACTGGTATCTATATCCTGCGGATGATTGGCGAAGAGAAAGAGACCAAAAAGATAATCTTCTTGCGGTGATTAAATAATCTCAATCCGATATTTAACTGGGCAAGAGAGTTTCAAGATTGCGCCTACTGAACAATATTTCTCAAAGGAGAGTTTCACCGCCTTTTCTATATTTTCCCGGTTTAAGTTTTCTCCTTGAAACTTATAGACCATTTCAATCTCGGAAAAGATTCTGGGATGCTCTTCTCTTCTTTGGGCACCGATCTCAATAGAGAAATTTGCTACCTTCTCTTTCATCTTCTTTAAGATGGAGACAACATCCATTCCCGTGCAACCGCCGAGAGTTGTTAAAAGAATCGTCATCGGTGAAGGTGCCAGATTTTCCCCACCGCTCTCTTTCGGGGCATCCATTACCACCAGATGACCGGAATCGGTCTCACCAATAAATCTCATCCCTTCAATCCATCTCACTTTTGTCTTCATCACTTCCCTCCGTGGTCCGGCATTCTGGTCTATAGGTTAAACGGTGGAATGGGTTGACAACCGAAGAAGCAACATTTTTTAAGTGGGCACTCACCCTTTTTAGATAGCGGGCTAAAAGGCAAATCACCACCCCATCGCGGGCGCGCAAACTCTCGTCTTTTATCACATCCTCCACAATCTTCTCGCACTGGGGAGCCAGTTTACTATGTTCTTCCATAATCATTCTCCCTAAATCACTGTCCGCATCCTTAAAGCATGCGATTGTCTTTTCAAAAAGTTCTTTAACCTTCTGTTCAATTTCTCTTATGCGGTCAAAGTAGCTACCCTTTAAGTGTTCCGGATAAAGATGAGCCAACTCAATTGTGTTTTTTGAGTAGTCGCCAATCCTTTCAATATCATAAACAATGATGGAAAGAATTAAGGAAGAGGTGATATCTTGGTAGGGATTTATCGCCAGATGTTCCAAAATCTTTCGCCGGACATCCATCTGGAAGAGATTTAACTCGCAGTCTAACTTATAGATATCCTCTCTTTCCCTTTCTTCTTCCAGCATCACCCGCATTGAGAAGTCAAACATATGCTTTGCCTTTTCTAACATCAAAATCACTTCCTCGGTTGCTTCTTTGAGTAAGGAATCCTTCTTCCAAAATTTCAAAAAGTCGGCGAACATAATCACCTCCTTGTTAAAATAATCATTAAAATCGGTAATAAGAAAAAAACGACCAAAACATAAACAATCGCCCAACCCCGCCCTTTACTTACTAATCTACCCAGTTCTTTGGCGAGAGTTAGCGGTACGACCCGTAAAGGATACCAGACACAACAGCCAAAGAGATTAAAGAGTAAATGGCAGAAGGCGGATTGAATTCCCAAGGGAGAGCCGGTAACCAAGGAAGCAAGAATTGCGGTAACCGTGGTACCGATATTCGCCCCGAGGGCATAAGGATAAACTTTTATCAAGTCTAAGATACCGGCGGCGACCAAGGGAATGATTAAAGAGGTCGTGACCGAACTTGATTGGATAAAGGCGGTGAAAAAAAGACCCAAAAGAAATGCCTTAAAAGATGAGCCGAAGATGTAGCGGTCCAAGAGAACCTCAATCCGAGTAGAAAGGAGTCGCCGGACACTATCCACCAAAAACTTTAGGGCTAAGAAGAGAAGGATGAGAGCAAGAAGGATAAGGATGGTTGGATTTTTAACAAGAAAGGAAGTGAGGGGCTCCGCCACGGGATTTAATATCGTTCTCAAAGGACTTGATAGATAAGGACCGCGGATACCCTTAAATACCTCAGTTAAGAAATAAGACGACCTCTCCAAAAGATGGCACGAGACCTCCAAGGGAAAGAAGAGGAGAACCGTAAGGAAATTAAAGAAATCATGGACAGTTGCCGAAGGGAAAACCTGGGTTAACCTTGGTTTGGAAGAGACAAAGGTTAAGGCGATTAGGGTATTGGTGACGGTTGTGCCGATATTGGCACCCATAATGATGGGGATGGCATTTCTTAACAATAAGACTTGATGGGCAACCATCCCGACAACGATAGAAGTGACAGCGGAGGAACTCTGGACAAGGGAAGTGGCTAAAATTCCGATAAAAAGTCCTGAGAAGGGATTAGAGGTCGTTTTGATTAACTTCTCAACAATTCCCGAACCGAGAAGTTTTAAGCCATTGCCCAAAAGTTCAATGGAAAGGAGGAAAAGATATAAGGAGATAAGGCCAATAATTAAATCACGCTGCCACCGCCTCTTCACCGCCTATTTTATGAAATTGGTTCCTTTTGTCAATTATCAGTCCTTTAAGAGAAGAAAATGGGAAGATAAGCAAAAATCGTGCCCGATGGAGAGATTTTCTAAAATTAGCCTAAAAATTTAGTGTCCCATTTTGGGGGATATTTTCGTATTTATTATAGAGGGCTATGAAGAAGTTAATTAAGGATTTTGCCTTTTCAGAGTTATCCGTCTGGGGCGGATTTATAATTATCAGAAGAGATATTGAGGAGGTGTTATCGGGTAATTAGTCCCTAACGAAAATGGCATTAAATCATAACCTTTATCAAACAGGAGGGATTTATCTTTATAAAATGGGGTGTAGCATACAGGGGATGGCATCGGGGGTCTAATATAAACCCTAACCGATGGGCTAATAACCAGTTTAAACTTGGGGCTAATTAAGGGTCTAAAAAGGAGAATAAAGGTAGGAATAATAATAAGGATAATTGGCAATCTAATTAAGGGTCTAATTGGAGGTTTAATTAGAAGTCTAATTATAGATTTAATCTGAAGCCTAACTGATAGTTTAATAAGGTGCCTAAATGATAGCCCAATCCCGGGGAGACTTGACTTTTGCCCAATTTCCTTTATCATTGGAATATTGATTAAAGAAGGGCCCGTAGCTCAGTTGGTCAGAGCAGCTGACTCATAATCAGCGGGTCGGAGGTTCAAGTCCTCCCGGGCCCAATCCCTTATTGCACTGGAAAATCCATAAAGCCAAAGAGAATCCGAAGAAGACTATTTTCGTCTCCCTATTTTTATTCTTCCTTCTCCTCTTCTTCTTCCTCTTTTATGGTCTATTTTGGACCCTTCTTGCCTTTCTCTTTCTCTTTGCCACTCTCAACAGTTATTTTCTCCCCATTACCTATACCTTAACCGAAGAGGGAATCTTAGTTGATAAGAAGATTTATAAGTTCAAAAGGGAGTGGAAAGGTTTTAAGAAGATAATTGTCCTAAAAAATGGTTTACTCCTCTCACCCTTTGAAAAGAAGACATTCTTAGATAACTTTCGTGGCCTCTTTATCTTTTTACCAGAAGAGAGGGATAAAGTTATCTCTTTTATTAATGAGAAGTTAAACCTGAAGTCCGATCAGGGCTAAATTCCGGCCGGTCTTGCCGTCTCTCCTTTTGGAATAGAATAAATCCCCTTGGCAGTGGACACAATATTCTAAGGAGGAATATTCTTTTAACCCTTCTCCGGCTAATAAACTCCGAGCCAAACCTCTTAAATCTAAATAATAGCGAGAAGCCTTATCCCAGAGAAATTCTTGATAATTTTCTGGATATGCCTTTTGGAATGCCGAAAAGACCTCTTCCCCAATTTCGTAGCATTCCCCCCGGATGGATGGGAAAAGGAGATAGAAGAGAGGGGAGTCGGTCATCTCCTTTAAGATTTGGCAAATCTTTTTCGGGAATCCTAAAAGGAGATTCCGCCAACCGAAATGGGCAATCCCAATCAGGTCGCTTTCTTTGTTAAAGAAAGCGACTGCCAAACAGTCTGCCACCTTCACCCCTAAATACAACCCTTTCTCTTTTGTGAGGAGGGCATCCCCTTCCTCAAAGGTTTCCCCTTTTACAAAAACTATCTTATCGGAATGGGTCTGTTTTAGGGTGATAATCTTTTTCGTCCCTAAAACCTCTTTTAACTTCTGGTAATTCTTCTCCACAACCTTCTTCTCTTCTCCTACTTCAAAAGAGAGGTTAAAAGATTTATATTCTCCTTGAGAAAATCCTCCCTGGCGGGTGGTGAAGATTAGTCGGATTGGAAATTCTGATTTTAAGTTAAAATACTTTAACCCATCTTTTTCTTTTAATTCCCACATCTATTCCCGAATTTTCAAATCTTCGCAGTAGAGTTTTATTCTCTTTTTGCCGAAGAAGTTATCCTCGGCAAAGGTATAGGCGATATCAATGTGATTCTCTTTTCCGGGAATTAAATGTAAAATGTCGCTGTGACGCCCGAAGGCGAGGCAGTCAAATGCCTTCTTCTTATTCTCCCGCACCGTAAATTTCAAATGCTCCTTACCAATAACCCTCGGAAAACCGACTACCTCTAATCCCCGAGTAGCAAAGATAGGCATCGGATTTTCTAAGCCAAAAGGTTCAAACTTCCGCAAAAATTCTAATAATTCTTGGGAGATATCGTTAAGGGAGATCTCGGCATCAATGAACAACTTCTTCTTTTTCAGTTCTGGGGTGATAAACTTCTCGGCATAACTTTCCATTCCCGAAATGAATTTATCAATATTTTCAATAGGTAAGGCTAAGCCGCAGGCGTATTTATGCCCACCAAAGCGCAAAAGGCAAGAAGAGTTTTCTAAGAGGGCATCGTAAAGAGAAAAACCGAAGATACTCCTTCCCGAACCCTTTCCCACCCCATCCTTTATTGTGATTAAAATTACTGGTAGATAGAATAAATCCCTCAATTTCTGAGCGACAATCCCAATCACCCCTTCGTGCCAACCTTCTTTTTTTAACACAAGGATTGGTTTTTTCTCTAATTCTTTTTTTTCAATAATCGCTTCCGCCTCTTTGAGAATTGACTTCTCAATCGTTTGCCGCTCCTTATTGTGTTCGTTTAACTCTTGGGCTAAAACCTCGGCTTCTTTTTCCTCCTCGGTTAAAAGGAGTTTCACCGCCTTTGTGGCATCGGCAATCCGACCGCTGGCATTAAGCCGGGGACCTAAGATATAACCAATATGATAACTATTGAGGGACGCCAATTTGATACCGCTAACTTTGGCTAATGCCCTGAGCCCCAAGTTTTTTGTCCGGCGCAATCTCTCAAGACCAATTTTGGCAAGAATCCGATTCTCATTAGTTAAAGGGACAATATCGCAGATTGTACTCAAGGCGACCAGGTCAAGATTTTCTAAGAGGGGTCTCTTATCATAACCGAATTGGGAGAGAAATCCCCATATCACCTTAAAGGCAACCCCACAACCAGAGAGATGCGTTTTACCCTTTGCCCCTTCCCTTTTGGGATTGACTACCGCATAGGCCGGAGGTAATTTATCTCTATTCTTCTCCCTTCTCGGCTGGTGGTGGTCACAGACAATCACATCAATCCCTAACTTCTTGGCTAATGAGAGGGAAGAGAAATCGGTTGTGCCGCAGTCAACCGTAATGATTAAAGAGAAACCATAAGAACGGGCAAAAAGGACCCCGGTCGTTGACAAGCCATAACCTTCCTTCTCCCGAGAAGGGAGATAAAATCCGACATGCGGATAAATTTTTGATAAAATCTTTACCAAGAGAGCGGTTCCGGTAATGCCGTCAACATCGTAGTCACCGTAGATTAAAATCTTCTCTTTTCTCTCTATCGCCCCTTTTATCCGAAAGATTGCCTTCTCGCAATCGGGTAAAAGAAGGGGATTTTCCAAATGAGACAATTTTGGCTCTAAAAATTTTTCTATCTCTTCCTTATCTTTTAACCCCCGTTGGTAAAGGAGGGCAAGCAAGACCGGAGGGAGAGAAGTTTCTCTTTTTAACCTTTCAAAATCTTCTCCCCATTCTCGCTTTGGGAATATCCACTCTAATTCCCTTCCCATCATTAAGGATAGAGAAAAAGGGAAATAAGTCAACTAAGTAAAAAGGCAAAAATTTTATTCTTTATCTTTGCCATGCGGGTTAGTGAAAAATTATCTCATTAGATAATTTTCTTAAAGGGGGATTTTGCCTTTAAGTCTTTCATTTTAGATAACTTAGCCCTATTTTCCTAAAAAGATGGGGGTCAGTTCCCCCTACGGTCTCCCTGGTGGGTAAAAAAGACTATGTTTCTCCCTATTTTCTTCCCTCTTTTCCTCAGCCTTTCCTCCAATACTTTTACTTTCTCTCCCCATCTTATCTCCAATTTTCCCCGGGTTCCTTCACAGGAAAAGGTCTCTTTTCCTCTCCCCTTCACCACCCGATAAAAAGCCTCCCTTTTTGTCCACGCTGAAGCCTATTAAAGGGAATAAAGGAATTGGGACTTTGGGAAAGAGGTTGACCAATCATTTTTTTCCCTTATAATGGGAGATGGAAGAAATAAGCAAACGCTTAGGTCCCCAAATCCTATTTGACTTTTCCGATATCTTAGAGGCAATCTCTTTTGTCCGGAAAAGTGGCTTTAAGGTCTTAGAGATAAATCTCAATAACCCATACTTCCTTTCCCAATTGCAAAGAAAAGAAGAGAGAAAGAAGATTAGGGAAGAGAAAGAAGCGGGAATGAGAATTCTTTTCCACGCCTTAGAAGGTTTTTCTTTTTTTATCCCAGAAGGGGAATTATTGGAAAACTCCTTCTCTTTCTTAAAAAGAGTTTTAGATTACCTCTCGGAAATTGGCGCGGAGAGGTTGACAATTCATTTGGGAAACGATTTGACCTTTGGGGTGAGTGGCAAGAAGGTTTTAACTTATGAGGTCTTCCCGGAGATTTACCAAAGACAGATGGAAGAGGTGGTGAGCAGAATGAAGGAGATAAGTAGGGGGAAGACGGTCCTCTGTTTAGAAAATGTTGGCGGTTTTCGCTATCCTTTTGTAATGGCGATTATGGAGAAGTATCTGGGAGATAGTTTGGGCTTAACCTTAGACATTGGCCATATCAACCGCTTGCCCCCAGAAAAGCAGAAGGTGGAAAAGGATTTCTTTATTAAAAATCTTAAACACATTAAGAACTGTCATATCCACGATAACTCCGGGGAATGGGATGAGCATAATATCGTGGGCGAAGGGAAGATTGATATTCTTTACTATCTCAATCTCCTGCGGGAGAGTGATAGTTATCTAATTGCCGAAGTGAGACCGAAGGAAAGTGCCTTAGAATCCCTCCGGCGTCTGAAGAAGATGCTTTTCGTATGACCAAAAGGGAAGTTCTGCAAAAATTGGAGGAATTCTTAAAATCTAACCGACCGGAGATTAGTCTCATCTTTGATGAGATTGAAGGGGAAGGAGGGCTCTGTTCTCTGAAAGGGAAGTATTATATTATTGTTAATCGCCGCCTTTCCCTTGACGCCAAGATAAAGATTATTACCGCCGCGCTCAAGCAGTTGAATTCCTTTGAATTGCCTCCGGAGATAAAAGAGGTGATAAAAAAATGGGCGGAATGAGGAAAGGGTTTATTATCGTCTACACCACAGTGGGCAAAAGAAAGGATGCGGAAATGATTGCCCGAAAACTATTAAAGAGACGCTATATCGCCTGTGCCAATATCTTTCCGATGGGAGCAAATTATTGGTGGCAGGGGAAGATAGAAAAGGTAAAAGAGTTTGGGTTATTTTTGAAGACGAAGAAAGAGAATTATAAGATAGTTGAGCGGGAGTTAAAAAGGATTCATCCTTATGAACTCCCTTGTATTCTCTCCTGGCGGATTGAAAGGGGGGAGAAGAATTACTTAAACTGGCTTAAAGAGAGTGTTGAATTTAAGGAGGAGATATGAAAATTATTGTTGCCCTAAAAAGGGTGCCGGACTTTTCCGAGATTGACTTAAAGATTGATGAGACCGGAAAAGATATAAGAAAAGATAATCTCCCTTGGACAATTAACGAAGCGGATAATTACGCCTTAGAAGAGGCGCTTCTTACAAAAGAAAAATACGGGGGCGAGATCACCGCCATCACTGTTGGCAAGAAGGAGAGTGAAGAGGTTTTAAGATTAGCCTTAGCCAAAGGGGCGGATAATGCCATTCGGATTGAAGGTGACTATCGCGACCCGATGATTATCGGTTTCCTTCTCTCAAAGGTGATTAAAGAAACTCCTTTTGATTTAATCCTTTGTGGTGCCTTTGCCGCTGATGATAGTTACGCCGCCTGTGGTCCAATTTTGGCATCCTTCCTCTCTCTGCCCTTTGCTTGTTATGTCGGGAAAATGGAGATTCTTAATTCCCACCTTATGATTGAAAGGGAGTTGGAAGGGGGAAGAATTGAGATGAAAAAGATCCCCCTCCCCTGTCTCTTGGCAGTTCAGACCGGTATCAATAACCCTCGTTATGCCTCCCTCTTGGGGATAAAAAGGGCTCAGGCAAGAGAGATTAAGGTCTATGATTTAACTTCTTTGAAAATTACCGAGGAGGATATTAAAAATAATGCCGGTTTAGAAATTGTCCGTTTCGCAAAGCCGATCCGGGAAGCAAAGGCGGAGTTTCTCGTTGGTAGTCC
>JBDRVQ010000050.1 GCA_039801905.1 candidate division WOR-3 bacterium
CCGCAATATCCAAAACCCCAACATCCTTTACCCGAATAAAGAAAGTTTTCATCAAGGTGTCATTCACTCGGTTTCTATCACCAGTTAGATAAAGGGAGCAGCGGGCAAAAGAAAAACCTCGGTTCTGGGGTGTCCAAGGATTAAAGGTAATAGTTGATTCTTGATTGGCGAATAAAAGAACAGTCTTCGTATCCGTATAAGAACCAATCTTCATCGTTGCCGAGAAAGAAGCATTACGGTTACCGAAATTCTTTAGCCGAGCAGAAGGGATAATTGTAATTGATGAGTCACAAGTATCAGGTGGCGAGGAAATTGCTAAAATTCCAACATCCTCCCAAATTTTATTAAATCCGATCCCCCCTTCATAATCAAGATACCAACCCAAATCATTATTATTACCATCGGAACCAAAATGCCATCTTATCTGGAAAGTATCACCCGTCCGCACTGGAATCTTAAAAAGCGCTGGCTTCCAACCGGTAGGTCCATTCAGGGCGAACGCGGACTCTTGAGGAATACCAGCATTTTCGTTTGTCAATCTCCGGTCGTATCTACCAAAAAGCGGAGTAAGGACTGTGTAATTAACCAAATCTTTTGTTATCTTAATATTTCCACCATCTTTATGGTTAGGGTCAAGATTATACCAGTGATAAAAGCCTAAAACTGGTGTATCGCGGGTT
Organism: candidate division WOR-3 bacterium; assembly: GCA_039801905.1. Lineage (NCBI taxonomy): Bacteria > Pseudomonadati > Caldifarciminota > Caldifarciminota bacterium. The sequence goes on from JBDRVQ010000050.1 coordinate 681, forward strand.
GCGATATACCAGAGGGAATTTAACTTCCAATTAGCATTATCGGAATAGTTGCCGTCAATATTTGTGCCGAAGCATTTTGTTCCGGAATAAGGAATTGGTGCGCCAATTCCGGAGGGAGTTCCCCATTCCCAGGCATTGGTAGCGGGGTCAGATATAAAACCACCGTTAGAGGTTTCAAAATCTTCAATGAAATTTGGAATACCACAATAACTCTCCCTCTTATTATTTAGAGAGAACATATCGGCAAATAGAAGAGTACATTTAACAGAATAGAGATTTGGTTGACTCGGCTGCCAAAGGGTAAAGTTGAGGGTCTCTTCTTCACCCGGTCCTAAACCGGGAAGAGTTTGAATATTCTCATAACCACCGGGTTCAATCTTCATCCTGACATCAAAGTTATTAAGAATTTCTTCTTCGCCCGAATTTCTCACGATTGCCTTCGGTTGGTAATGCGCCAGAGAGCAAAATACCGGAGGCGAAGTAATTACCTTCACTTCTAAATCCCGGGGATAACTGACCACCCGGAAGATTTCCTCATCCTCTAATCGGTCGTCAAACCAGATGAGATGTAAACCGAGGCTATCATTAGCGATATGGGGATTATACAAATCACCCTCCGGATATTCACAAGCCAATTCCTCTGTTGCTAACCAACCACTCGGGGTCCTCTTTTTGTGCCAAAGACGAAGCCAGCCATCGGTCCAGTAATCCTCTCCGTACCAGACAACACGGGCATTCTGTTGCCGGTCAATGAGAATCTGGGGAGCAAACCGGTCAAAATCGTCGGGTTGATTAGCTCCGGCAATAGTATCAATCGTCAACCAACCCGAAGTGGGATGACGCCTTCGGTAATAAACCCGATAATAATAATTATCCCACTGCTCCCCACCGTACCAAACGATATGGACAACATTAGAATTATCCACCGCCAGAGAAGGTCCATAAGGAGTCCCCACGCCGTCGCACTGGTCAGAATAAAAGACACTGGTCACATTGGTAATTGAACCCCAGACACCACCGGTGCGGGAACGATAATAGATATGGCTCCAATCCGAAACTGGATTTTCTCCCTTCCAGGCACAGTAGACATTATTATCCCGACCGCCAGCCACTGTTGCCGCTCCTTTATCGGTCATATTGGTGGTGTCGGAAATCTTCAAAGGAGGCTGCCAAATCCCGGAAACTTTCTCCCGATAAAAGATTTCGTAATAACCATTGTAAAGTTCATCCCAAACCACATGGATGTGTCCATCCGGAGTCGCGGCGCAAGAAGGTGGATTTTGCTTATCATTGGTGCTGGTGGAGATGATGACCGAAGGTTGCCAACCAGTGGTCGGGTTCCAAGTTTTGTACCTTATATGGTAGAGATAGGTATAAGCCATGTAGACAAGGTGAAGATTACCAGAAGAGTCAACGCAAAGCGAAGGGGATTCTGATACTTCATTTGGCACATCAGCGATACAGGTATCCTTTGTCCAACCAGAATTCGGTTCGTATCTCTTATACCAAATCTGGGGAACAGAAGTAAACCCAGGAACTGGACAATAAGATGCCCAAACAATATGGACTCTCCTTTGATTATCAAAAACAATATTTCGGGCATTATTTTCGGAGAGTTCCGAAAAAGAGGCAAGTGTCGTTAATCTTTCTGGAGTGGTCCAACCAAAGAGAAGGGTAAAAAAGAAAAGAAGACATACTTTCTTCATATTTACCTCCAGTCCTTTGGCATCATTATTAATTATATAAAGAAAAATGAGAAAGTCAAAGTTTTTTGTGAAAGGCAGAGTTAATCCGTTAGGATTTTATTAAAATCTTTCTCTAAGGTAATTTTAATTATTTATCCGTCTCTCTTGCGGTGTCCCAATGGCTCCACCAAAGAGGCATTTCACGGGAAGAGAAAGGAGATGAGCAATCGGTCTCTAAAACGGAGAGTTGAAGAAACCTTTCTTTCCAGAAGAAATTGGGAAGGAAACTATGAGAGGAACCAAGGAAGAAATTGGGGGAAGAAGTCCTCCGGAAAATAGAGGGAAAAATCTCCTTTTTTACCCCCCAGGGATGCCGTAGGGGGAACTGACCCCCATCTTTTTACTCAAATACCTATAAGTTATTAAAAATCAATAATTTAAAAGATTTTAGACCTTACAAAAAAGTTATCTCATCAGATAATTTTGAAAAGTTTTTCAAAAAATGCTACAATCCTTCTCTTTTCAGTTCTTATAAAGAGTTTACCGGCGGAGAATCAGTATCTTTCTCTCTTTTCCAGTTTTGTATTTAAGAAAATAAATCCCGGTTGGTAATCTCGGCAATTGAATCTTCTTCCTTTCCATTTTTGCCGAATAGACAACCTCACCCAGAATGTTATAGACCTCTACTCCTACCAGGTGATTGGAAATAATTTTTTCTCCTTCTTTATCTTCTGTCAATGCCTGTGGTCTTTGATAGACCCGAAAACTATCCGAAAGCAAATCATTTCCCGGATAACGGTCCCCAGTTAATTCTGTCTTTAGGAAGGTCTGATACCAACCAAGAATGATAAGAGATGTCTCCGGAAAGACAACCACCCTACTACTTTCTGGCAGAAGATTGATATTTACCCTTTTTTGATAAACGGTATCAACCCCCCGGCGGATGATGAAGGCAACTGGAAAATTGACTTCGGTATTTCCCAAATTCCTTACCACTCCTCTGGGAGCAAAAGTTGAATCTTCTAATACGCTATCAAGCGGTGCCAAAATCCTAACTGCCTGGGCATCTAAAACTCTAACCAACACCTGGCCGGTTCTCTTATCATTGGTGCGATTGGTATCATTAGCCAGTTCCGTAGAACAGGAGACCGGATAGTTTCCTCTGGGAACTTGAACCTGCCAGTTGGGAAAGGTGAGATAAACCTTTGTGCCCGGAGAATGGTTTGATACCGAAACGGTATCATTATAGAAATTACCAATCTTCAAACGGACCCGATAACTAACACTAACATTGCCAAAGTTATAAACGGTGCAAGCCGGAGTAATAGAAAAACCAGAATCAATTATCCCGGCCGGAGTGGTAATTGCTAAGACCCCAACATCCCGCCAGGTCGCTGGACGGTTCTTCACCCTCACTAACATACTATCCGTAGCCGAGTTACCATATTCGTCATAGGCAATAACCTTAATCCAATAAGGACCATCCGGAATTAAAGTTGTCCGCCAGGATTCTAAGGAGTCAGAACTCTCAATTATGGAATCGCCATCGGTGTTGGTGAAGATATAGTAAAGTTGACGGGCTAAAGAATCATAGTTGCAATTACTATTACAGGTGGCATCATCCTTATAGACCGTTCGGCACTGTCCGGCATAATAGGCTTCAATTGATTCTGAAAATTGAAAACTGAGTTTTAAGGGAACAACATAATTGCCCAAGGTATCCCGGATAGAATAAAGTATCTTATAGACCGCCACCTTCCAGACCCGATGATTTATCTTATCTTCCAGCCGGCAGATTAAATCAACATCCCCATAGACACTATCTTTATTGAGATAAGTGCTTCGGTTATTGACGCAGATGGCAAACTTTTGACCAGAAACCGCATTTAAAAAAGTGGGAACCGTGGAATCGTCATCCGGCACAAATTCGGTTAAGGGATTTTTATAAAATGAGCCGTAACTGGGCCAGATAACCCCTGAATTGCGATTCTTAGAAAAATGGTTGTGGTGAAATTCCGCGACGGACCAAGTAACGATTTGACCAATCGTATCCCCGGGATAGACGGTATCTCCTTCTTGTACCGTAATCGTATTCGGGTCAACATGGTAATACATATAACCGGAGCAAAAACCGGCACCCGCCGAATCACCAATTGTTATCCCATTATAAAGGGGATTACCGGTTGTCCAGACCTTCTTCACATAGCCGTAGCGGACTGCCGTCACAGGCCAAAGAGGAGGGGTCATTATGTCATTGCCATTATGGAGATAAGGGGTACCACCGTAATCCTGAAAAAGACCCCAGGAATTACCAATCGGATGGACACTATCCTGTGGTGGATGGGGCCAAGGGATGGAGGCGAAGGAAAGCGAAAAGAATAAGCATACCCAGTAATTCTTAATAAGAGTATTCATAAATCTCCTCCACGGTCTTCACCAAAAAAGATTTTCCTGGTAAAAACCTTACTTCCGGCACGAAGATATTCCATTTATCATACCTCAATTCTTCCCGCCAGAGCATTTCGCCATTAAAATTAAAGAGCAAGACCTCACCCTTCCTCTTTCCCTTAGATTCTCCCTTCCCAATAATCACTAAATTATTTTCTGGGGCCATGTCAAAAGAAATTAATCGCCATTTTGGTTCCGGCTCGGTGTAATGGAAAACCAAATCCCAATCCGTAGTCCGATAGATAAAGAGTTCCTTTTTCGTCAGATAACCGAATTGCCTCCCGGAGGAAGAGAATTTCATCTGACGCAAAAAAGGGGAAGGGATGGGAATTGATTTTATCTTTTTGCCATCCTGATAAAAATTAATTTGGTGGTCATCCGCCAAAGCGCAAGTCTTCCCATCCGGGGAAAGAGTAAAATAGTTCCCTTTGCCTAAATTGTAGAGTTCTTTCCCTTCGCGAGTGAAGACTCTTAATCCCCTCTTCCCATCCAAAACTACATACACTTTACCATCTTCAGAAAAGGCACGGCTATTTAAGAAGTCAACTTCTCCTTCACCTTTCTTCCTTCCGGTCCGGTCGTAGAAGTGGAGTATTGCCTTTCCGGAAATTGGTCCATCAAAGAAGATACCAACCGTCCAACCTTCATTAGAGATATCAACCAAAGTGTAAGGAAAACTATCACTATGCCATAAAATCTCTCTTCTCTTATCCTGTAAGGTAAAAGACCGGAAAGGGATAAATTCCGAATTCCCTTGGCCATAAGTCACTTGCCCAATATACTCTCCATTTTCCGAAAAGAAAAGGTCTCTTCTCTCTTCCCTTTTTGTTACCGAAGAGCGGTGGGGGAAAAGAGTAAAGAGAATAAGAAAAAAAGATAAGCCACTCACTTTCCCTCCTTGAATGAATTAAAAGACTCTTTTTAAGAAGTCTAAAAGTGCCCTTTTTAAGTTCCCCTTTTTCTCCCGTAAGAGATATTCAATCTGGATGATTGGCTGGTTGATTTTTAGGATGTGGGCTAAAGTGATGGGTGTGGCGGAAATAATAAAATCACAGCCCGAGCGGTTGATTGTTCGCTTTAAATCCCGCACCTGTTTATCCTTATAACCCAAGGCTGGAATCACTTCTTTGAGATGGGGATACCTCTCAAATGCCTTCTTAATTTCTCCAACCGCAAAATCCCTTGGGTCTAAAACCTTTAAACCGAACTTCCGGGCAACCCGATAACCAGCACCATAACCCAATTCTCCGTGGGTAACCGATGGTCCATCTTCCACAACGCAAACCTTATTTTTATTTTTTGGTATCTCTCCCAAAATCCTTTTCGCCAGTCGGGCGGTGAGCACCTTAGCCTTTGGGTTATATTTTTTGATATTCTTCTGAATCGTCAATAAATCCTCTCGCTTTGCCTCATCCACCTTATTGATAATAATTAAATCAGCGGCTAGAAGCAAGGTCATACCCGGATGATATTTTACCTCATGCCCTGCTCTTAAAGCATCACAGAGGACAATTAAGAAATCCGGCTGATAAAAAGGGAAGTCATTATTCCCACCATCCCAAATAATTAAATCATACTTCTCTGCCTCCGTGAGAATTGCTCCGTAGTCAACCCCAGCCAAAACCGGATTTCCCATTTTCAAATGGGGTTCGTACTCTTCCCGCTCCTCAAAGGTTAAATCATATTTCTCCAAATCCTCCACCGTCTTAAAGACTTGAACCGGTACCTTAAAATCACCATAAACCATCGGATGGCGAACTACGCAGAAATTTACTCCCTTCTCCTTCAAAATCTCGCAAACCCTTCTCGTCGTTGGACTCTTTCCCGCCCCGGTCCGAACCGCACAAATTGCTAAAACCGGTCTTTTCGCCTTCAGTTGGGTTGACTTGGGACCTAAAAGCCAGAAATCACAACCTAAGGATTGGGCAATTGATGCCCTCTCCATAACATAGTCAAAGGAGACATCGGAGTAGGAGAAGACAACAATATCCACCTTTTCTTTTTTGATAATTTTTTTAAGGTCCTTTTCTAAATAGATGGGAATTCCTCTTGGATAGAGAGAGCCCGCCAATTCTTTTGGATAGACCCTCTGCCCAATCCCCGGAATCTGCTCCGCCATCGTAAAACCGACCACATAATATTGAGAATTGTCGCGGAAGAAGACATTAAAATTATGAAAGTCCCGACCACCGGCGCCTAAAATTAAGACCCGTCTCATAACTTCTCCGAAATACTCTTCGCCTGTAAATATAATAAGAGATAATCCCGACCCCCGGCCTTAGAATCTGTTCCCGACATATTGAATCCGCCAAAGGGATGGACACCGACCAATGCTCCGGTGCATTTCCGATTGAAATATAAATTCCCGACGTGGAAAAATCTCTTCGCCATCTCAATCTTCTTCCGGTCTCTGGTGTAAAGGGAACCGGTTAAGCCGTATTTTGTATTATTGGCAATCGCCAGTGCCTCCTCAAAATCCCTTGTCTTGATTACTGCCAAAACCGGACCAAAAATTTCCTCTTGGGCAATTATCGCCTCTGGCTTCACATCGGCAAAGATGGTCGGCTTAATAAAATAACCATCTCCATCCGCTGGTCCACCACCAGTAATTAGCCTTCCTTCCTTCTTACCAATCTCAATGTAATTAAGGATACTCTTAAAGGCGCGCTCGTTAATTACCGGCCCGAGCCAATTTTCAAAATACCGAACATCGCCTACCTTTATCTTATCAACTTTCTCTTTTAACTCCGAGAGGAATTTATCATAAATCCTTTCGTTTAGAATTAACCGACTGCAGGCGGAGCACTTCTGCCCTTGGAAGCCATAAGCCGAAGTTAAAACTCCCTCTAAGGCATCATTAAAATCACAATCCTCTTCCACAATGATACAATCCTTTCCGCCCATCTCCGCAATCACCCTTTTAATCCAAATCTGCTCCGGATTGGTCTTTGCTGCCATCTCATTTATTCTCAAACCGACCGCCATTGAGCCGGTAAAGGAGATGAACCGAGTCTTCGGATGGTTCACTAAATAATCCCCAATCTCGCCTCCTGGTCCGGGGAGATAATTTAATGCCCCAGGGGGCAAACCCGCCTCCTCCATAATCTCACAGAACTTATAACCAATAAGAGGGGCATCCGAAGAAGGCTTTAAGACGACCGTATTACCACAGACCAGAGCGGCTGAGGTCATACCGCAAAGAATTGCCAAGGGAAAGTTCCAGGGGGGAATTACTGCGCCGCAACCAAGTGGGATATAAATTAACTCATTAAATTCACCGGGATAAGATGTTAGGGGTTGTCTTTCCGTATATCTTAAAATCTCCCGACCGTAGAACTCCAAGAAATCAATCGCCTCCGCAGTATCCGCTACCGCCTCCACCCAATTCTTACCCACTTCATAGACCATCGTCGCCGAAAGTTCTGCCTTCCTCTTTCGCATAATGTTTGCCGCCCGAAATAATATACAAGCCCGGCTTTCCGGTGAAAGTTGGGCATATTCCTTAAATACTTCATTTCCAACTTTTATCGCGTTATCGCAATCCGCAATGGTTGCCTTGGGAAAGGTAGCGATAATCTCACCTCTCTTAGAAGGGTTATAGGAAGAAAAGACTTCCCGCCCATCCTTAGGGAAAATTCTCTTACCACCAATTATTAACGGGTATTCCTTACCGAAATCCTTCCTTACCCTTTCTAAAGCTTCTTCAAAACTTTTCCTGATCTCCGAATTAGAAAAATCAAAAAGTGGCTCGTTCTTAAAATCCGAAACCATAAATCCTCCTAAAACTTTATAGGATACTTATTTTCCTTAAAAAGTCAATCACAGGAAAAAAAAAAGTAAATGTGTTAAGACATGGTTACCAGGTTAATAAGGGTATTAAGGTAGTAGATGTGTTGAAATTATTTAATAAGTTTCTTAAAATAATAGGCGTTCAAAAAAGAATTAAAAGAGTAAGA
>JBDRVQ010000051.1 GCA_039801905.1 candidate division WOR-3 bacterium
TTTTGGCTTGGTGCGACTTTCGTCATTTTGGGTTTAGTTGTCTTTTTCGGGCAAGAGAATCTCAATTATAAGCGGAAATTGCTAAAGAGCCAGGAGAGCGAAAAGCGATTATTTAGGGAGATAGCCAATTTGAAAAATTTATTAAAGGAAAAGGAGGCTTTATTAGAAAATCAACCGAAACTTAATCGTTGGGAGATAGAAGAGTTAAAGAAAAAGGGTCTTCAAGACCCAGTACCGGAGATAATCGCTGACCTGAAGAGACGGAAAGAACTAATTCCTTATAAGGCAATTTTGGGAGGAAAGATGTATTTTTATGAGGTCTATGTATTAAGCCCCAGATGGGTGCTCGCCTCTTTTGAGGATGGTCATATAATGGGAAGGATGTTTTTGCGGTATTCGGTAGGAAATAATGGTAGAATTTCTTGGCGCGTGATTGATTCCTATTTATATTAACTAATTAGGCAAATTGGACCTTTCCGTCTTTTAGTTTTACCAAAATCTTTTCGGGCTTTTTGTCAAGGAGATACATCGCCAATGGGTTTTCAATATGTTTTTGGATTGCCCTTTTTAAGGGTCGGGCACCAAACTCTGGGTCATAGCCCTCTTCGGCTAAGAATTCCTTCACCTCCGGACTAAATTCAATCTCTATCCCGTTCTCTTTCAATTTATCGGTAAGGTATCCCAACTGGATATCAACAATCTTTCTCACATCTTCTTTGGTTAAGGGGTTAAAGACGATTATCTCATCAATCCGGTTTAGGAATTCCGGACGGAAGGTGCGTTTTAAGAGATTCATTACTGTCTCCTTCTCGTATTTGCCCTTTAAGAAGAGTTCGCTCCCTAAGTTTGAGGTCATAATTAAGATGGTATTCTTAAAGTCAACAGTTCGGCCATGGCCATCGGTCAACCGGCCATCATCCAGAATCTGTAATAAGAGGTTAAAGACATCGGGATGGGCTTTCTCAATCTCGTCAAAGAGTATCACCCGATAGGGTCTTCTCCTTACCGCTTCGGTCAACTGTCCTCCTTCTTCGTAGCCCACATAACCGGGTGGGGCACCAATCAATCGGGAGATGGTGTGTTTTTCCTGGTATTCTGACATATCAATTCGGATTAGGGCATCTTCGGAATCAAAGAGGACAAAGGCTAAGGTCTTTGCCAGTTCGGTCTTACCAACCCCGGTCGGTCCTAAGAAGAGGAAACTACCGATTGGTCTTTTTAAGTCTTTTAAGCCACTCCTTGCCCGGCGCACAGTATCGGCAACCGCTTTGATGGCGGGCTCTTGACCAACAACCCTTTTTCTCAAATAGTCTTCTAATCGTTTTAACTTCTCCTTCTCTGATTCCAAAAGGTTCTTGACGGGAATTCCGGTCCATTTGGAGACAACCTCCGCGATATCTTCTTCGCCCACCTGTTGCCGCAAGAGACGCATCCCACCCTGACTTTCCAATTCCTTTTCTAATTTCTCCAATTCCTGTTTTAATTTTCCTAACTTCCCGTATTTTAACTCCGCAGCCCGGTTTAGGTCATAGACCCTTTCCGCCTTCGCAATCTCAATATTCACCTGGTCAATCTCTTCCTTAATCTTCTTCATCCTTTCAATCACTTCCTTCTCTTTCTGCCAGGCAAGATTCAATTCCTTCAATTTCTCTTTTAAGTTGGCAATCTCTTTTTCAATCTCTTCTCTTCTTTTGATTGCTTCCTCATCTTCTTCCTTTTCTAAGGAGAGCCTTTCAATCTCCAATTGCATAATCTTTCTTTCAATCTCATCAATGGGCAGAGGTTTTGAGGTTATCTCCATCTTCAACTTGGCTGCGGCTTCGTCAACCAAGTCAATCGCCTTATCGGGTAAAAAGCGGTCGGAGATATAACGGTTGGCTAAGACCGCAGCGGCAACCAAGGCGGAGTCAGAGATTTTTACTCCGTGGTGGACTTCGTATTTTTCTTTTATCCCCCTTAAAATGGAGATGGTCTCTTCCACGGTTGGCTGGTCAACGAAGACCGGTTGGAAACGGCGCTCTAATGCCTTATCCTTTTCAATATACTTTCGGTATTCGTCAAGGGTGGTGGCACCAATCATTCGCAATTCCCCTTTGGCCAGCATCGGTTTCAATAAATTACCGGCATCAATCGCCCCTTCGGCTTGGCCGGCACCGACAATGGTGTGGAGTTCGTCAACAAATAAGATGATATTCCCTTCCCCTTCCTGAATCTCTTTTAAGACCGCCTTCATCCGATTCTCAAAATCGCCCCGGTATTTTGTGCCGGCGATTAAAGAGCCAATATCTAAGGCAATTAACCTTCTATCTTTTAGGCTTTCGGGAACATCACCCTGAACAATCCTTTGGGCTAATCCTTCAACAATTGCCGTCTTGCCAACCCCGGCTTCGCCGATTAAAACTGGATTATTTTTTGTCCTTCTTGAGAGGATTTGGATTACCCTTCGGATTTCATCGTCTCGGCCAATTACCGGGTCAAGTTTTCCCTGCCGAGCAAGTTCGGTAATATCCCGACCGAATCTTGCCAATGCCTGGTACTGGGTATCACTTGTGGCATCGGTAATTTTATGATTGCCCCGGATTGATTTTAATACCTCGCGGACCTTATTCTTTTCTAAGTTGAACTCTTTAAGAATCTTTTTGGTTTCTTCTTCCTCAAAGAGGGCTAAAAGGAGGTGTTCAATTCCGGCATAGGCATCGCCCATTCTTTTTGCTTCTTGTAAGGCATTTTCTAACACCCTTTGGGAAGAAGCGGAGATGTAGGTATTTGGCGAATAGACCTCAGGGAATTTTTTTAATCGGTTAAGGACCTTTTCTTTTACATTATTTGGGTTGACGCCAAATTTCTTCAAGACCTCACTTGCCACGCCATCCTCTACTTCTAAGATGCCATAAAGGATATGCTCGGGCTCAAGGGTCTGATGACGCAATCGTGCCAAAAGACCTTGGGCATTGGCTAAACCTTCCTGTGCCTTTTCTGTGAATTTATCCAGTCTCATCATAATTTAGACTCAAATCTTCTCCCTTTTGGTTCAAAATAAAAAGGACCGGGCAAGATGCCCGGTCCCGGAGGTGGTTTTGGTGCTTATCGGATGAAGATTATCTTCTCCCTTTCTTTTACCCCTTCACCGGAGATCCGGATGAAGTAGATGCCAGTGGGAAGAGGTTTTCCTTCTCTATTTTTACCGTTCCAAATGAGATTGGGAACGGAACCAGAGACTGAGAATCTTTGCACTTCGCGGCCGTTAATGTCGTAGATAGATAGAATTAGGGGTCGCTCAGATTTTAGGTTGAGGTCAATTTTATTCCGGTTGATGGTGGCAAAATTATTTCGGGATTTTGCTTTCCCAATCTTTTCTTCTCGCAGGGTAACGAGACGCACGGTGTCGGTTGTGAACTTTATTGCCCTTCTTGGAGTAAGGGGAGCACAGGCGCGGTGGTAGGTGTTATTATAAAGGGCATTGATACCGATGAGATTGGTCTCATCTTCAATGCCCACAGTATTGGAGATATAATTATTGGCGGTGAGATACTGGAAGGTAAACTCATTATCACCGGTATAGGTTTGAACCGTTGTATCATAGATGATGACCTGGAATTTATCCCACTGGGTATTGGGGGAGAAATAATGGACCGAATCCCATTCTATGATAAACCGGTGGGAATCCGGCTCATAAAGATACCAGATGCCATTGCCATAAGGTGGATATAAATCGTCCCAGTTCGGACAAATCATCGCACTGGGGTTAGCAGAGGATTGGTCAGGTAAGGGGTAATTAGTATAGACCGTCAAGGTTGTTCGGATGGGCGAAAGCCAACCGTTGCCGCAGATGGATAAAGAATCAGTGTATCTTATACCATAATACTTGAAGACAAAGGGTAGGGGAATTCTTATCGTTTGGTCATCTGAGGTGATTGGTAGTCTCACCCCCCGGTCTCGGATTTCAATCCAATTGAATCTCGGCGCCTCAGAGTAGATGGTGTCAATATCGTCATAAGCCCAATACCGAGGAGGAGTTCTCGGTCCGTCCGGGATTGGGTCAATAATGCGCCATTCGCCAACGGTGATGGTGAAGTTTCTGGTCCAGGATGTCTCATTGCAGACTAAATAGAGGGATAAATTGGCAACATAATTTCTGGGTGTTGAGGGGAGAGCACTAATAACAAATGGGTCGGAAAGGTTATTGGTGCTGTCATTACCCGGGACATTCCCGAAATTGGCAAGGGAATCGGAGATAGAAATATAGGGGTCATTCTCCCTTAAAGTGCCTCTTAGGTTAGTGGCAGGAATTGGACTTAGATTCCTGAGATAAGTTATTAAATTAGCGGTTTCCCCTGGGTCAAGAATCCCATTATTATTCGGGTCATTGGTGATTTGAGTTCGGATTAGGACTAAATTGGGGCGATTGAAATTCCCGATTAGGGAAACTTCATCGGCGGAGACCTCCGCCCATGGTGTCCCTCAACCACTGTAAGTGTAGGCGTATAATGCTACCTCAACTTTTGCCACATCACCAGGATTGACACCAGGAAGGTTTTGGCTTAACTCCTCAGCGATATTAAGGAAGTATTGATTCCATTGGGGGTTGGTGATGCGGATGGGATGGAAGTTTGGGGTTGGGGTCCAGGGGTCAAGGGGACAATAGTAATAACGGGTTTCACCCAATAGGGAATCGTTTATATTATAGTAGCAGACCTGAAAGCAAGCCGCAGGCCAGCAGGTTGTCTCACCGCTCTGATTGAAATAAGCCCAGAAGGAGAGGATGAGGTTAATCCCAGGTACATTAACCTTTTGACTCAATCTTGTCCAACCAGGGTTGTCGTATTGTCGAATATAAGCCTCATAATCTGGGTCCAGTTGGTAAAAGGTATCGCGGGCGAAGGTTGGTGTTCCGGTACCGCCATAAGATTGAACCCAGCCAACGGTTAATTCCTGTTCAAAATCACCATTAGTAAGTAATTCCTGGGCAAAGAGGAAAGGCAAAAAGGCAAAGAAGAGAATAAAGAATGTCCTTTTTAACATAGGACCCCCTTTTTGCTTTATCCTATAAATCATAATTTATGATAATTAAAAATTTTAATTTGTCAAGTAAAATTTTTGAACTACGGAGATTTCCAAAACCCCAGTTAAATTAAAAAACCGAATACCTCACTCCCCACTCATCTCCTCCCAAAATTAGTTTAAGGATTAGACAAGGGACGAGATTTTTTCTTGGGCAGTTTATTGGAGAAGAGATTAGGGAGAAAACTATTCCTCTTTCCCAAGAAGAAATTGGAGATGAAATTAGACCTTTTACTATGGAAGAAATTAGTCCTTAAAGGACGGTCGGAAGGGTGGATAAGAGGTGGGGGAGGGGGTGGTAAAGGAGGCGGTGGTAGGGCTCACTTTAAATTTATCCGATAATTAAGTAAGTTATTGAAAATAAAAAACTTAAAAAGAAATCGCCCTTTCTTCAAAGGCGACATAAAAGTCGCCTTTTTTAATGTTGACTTTATGACAGATTGGGGTAAAATGGGATATGATATTCTTTGGTCTCGGAAACCCAGGAAGGAGATATCGCCTCACCCGTCATAATATCGGATTTTTGGTTCTTGATTTCTTGACAAAAGAGTTCCGGATAAAGTTTAAGTCATTTTCCGATTATGAGGAGGTATTTCTTGAAAAATATAATCTCTATTTGGTCAAGCCTTTACTCTACATGAATAATTCCGGGGTAGTGGTGAAAGATTACCTTAAAAAGCGGGAAGACGCTTTTTTGGTCATTTGCGACGATTTTAATCTCCCCTTTGGCGAGATTCGTTTTCGGAAGAAAGGAAGCGATGGTGGACATCAGGGATTGGCAAATATTATCTATCACTTAAATACCAATAATTTCTCAAGGCTTAGAATTGGCATCAGTCCGCCAATCAATCTCTCTTATACTGATTATGTTCTGTCGGAATTTAAGAAAGAAGAGAAAGAGAAGTTACCTTTCTTATTGGAAAAGATTAAAGACGCCCTTCTCTTCTTTTTGGCGAAAGGGATAGAAAGGGCAATGACGGAGTTTAATCGGAAGAATCTCTTGGAGGAGAAATGAAAGTTGGGATTGTGGGACTGCCCAATGTTGGCAAATCTTCCCTTTTTAATCTCTTGACTTCCTGCCAGGCAAGGGTTGATTTATATCCCTTCACCACGATTGATAAGAATATCGGGGTGGTGGCGGTGCCGGATGAAAGGTTGAAAAGAATTGGTGAGTTATTAAGACCAGAAAAATTGACTCCAGCAACGATTGAGTTTGTTGATATTGCCGGTTTAGTAAAAGGGGCGAGTGAAGGGGAAGGTTTGGGAAATAAGTTTCTTTCTCATATTCGGGAAGTTGATATTATCCTTCACCTTTTAAGAACTTTTGCCTCAGAATCAATCCCCCATATTTATGGCACAATTGATCCAGCAAGAGATAAGGAGATTGTGGAGAGCGAGTTGGCGATTGCCGATTTGGCAATCTTAGAAAGGCAGATTCCAAAGTTAAAAAAAGAGAAGGGGCAGGAGAAGAGATGGGAGTTAATGGAAAGGGTGGCAAGGGAATTGGGAGAAGGGAAATTTCCCATTCCCTTATCATTAGAAGAGAAGGATTTAGTTAAAGAGTATAATCTCTTCTCCTTAAAAGAAGTCATCTATGTGATAAATCATTCCGAAGATATCTTTGACCTTAAATCTTACCCAAAATTAAAAGGTGATTTTTATCCCATATCCTGTTCCTTAGAGGAAGAGATGAGGGATTGGGGAGAAGAGGAGAAAAGAGAAATGAGAAGGAGTCTGGGGCTAAAAGAGGAAGGGATTTGGGGGATTGTGGAACTGGCATTTAATAAACTTAACTTAATTAGATTTTATACGATTAAGGGAGAAGAGACCAGGGCTTGGTCAATTCCAAAAGGGACAAAGGTGATTGAGGCAGCGGCAAAGATCCATTCCGATTTTGCCCAGGGTTTCATTAAGGCAGAGGTCTTGTCTTATGAAGAATTATTAGAATGTAAAGATTTCCATAAGGCAAGAGAGATGGGTAAGACAAAAATTGAAGGTAAGGATTATATCGTTCGGGATGGGGATATTATCTTAATTCACTTCCGGGTATAGTTTTATTTTAGGATTATCTTCTCTGTTATCCTATCCCTTTCTAATTTTAAGAAATAGATACCGGAAGGTAGTTTATCATTTCTCTCATCCTTTCCTTCCCAGATGAGATTTTTCCCCGGATTTAATTCCATTGTGCAAACCTTTCTGCCCAGGGGATTATAGATAATGACCTTTTCCTTCTCTTTACCCCGCCAGGAGATGTTAAAGGAATTGCCAATCGTGGGGGAGATTTCAAATTCTTTAATCCTTAAAGAGGGAGAAACCTCTTCTACCCCCGGGATTTCGTCCCGGAAGACATAAATACTGGAATTACTCGCCGAGATATAAAAGCGATTATTTTTCTTATTCCAGGTCCATCCATAACATCTCGGCATTTCAAATTCTCTAATCATTGGCTCGCCAACAAAATCAATCACCCAGAGATTGGACTCTCCTCCGCAGTAGAGTTTATTATTTATGCTATTGTAGTAAACTGCCACTTGCCCGTGCCTACCTAAGAGATAGCGGTAGTCGTCTACGGTGTTGGTTT
>JBDRVQ010000052.1 GCA_039801905.1 candidate division WOR-3 bacterium
CATCGTTATAACCATAAAGGCTCCCCCTATTACTTTTTAATATGGGAGGGAGCCTAAATTTTTTCAATGGTAAGATATTTTTGATTAAATAACCCATTTTCGGTAAGATTATTTTTGATGAAAACCGCATGATTGACTTTTCTCCTTTTTTAGAGTAAGATAAGGAATGGATCAAAAGAGAAATTGTTTTAATAAATTAAAGTTGCCAATCGCCCTTCTGGGAGGATAATATGAGGAGAAAGATAAGAGTCGGTATTATCGGCATCGGTAATTGCGCCTCAAGTTTGGTCCAAGGTGTTTATTATTACCGCAATGCCAAAGAAGATGAGTCCATTCCCGGGATAATGCATACCGTTCTTGGTGGTTACCACATCGGGGATATTGAATTCACCGTCGCCATTGATATTGATAAGAGGAAAGTGGGCAAGGACCTATCGGAAGCCATCTTCACCTATCCGAATAATACCTACAAATTCTGTGATGTTCCCAAAACCGGTGTTGAGGTGGTCAGAGGAATGACGCACGATGGCTTAGGTTATTATCTCTCCCAAATTATTGAAAAAGCCCCCGGACCAACCGCCGATATCGTGGGTATTTTAAGGGATACAAAGACGGAGATTGTAATTAATTTTCTTCCGGTGGGAAGCGAAGAGGCGACTAAGTGGTATGTGGAACAGGTGTTGAAGGCAAAATGCGCCTTCATCAATTGCATCCCGGTCTTCATCGCCTCGGAGAAGTATTGGCAGAAACGTTTTACCGAAGCGAAACTCCCGGTAATCGGCGACGATATAAAATCCCAGGTTGGTGCCACAATCCTCCACCGGGTATTGGTTACCCTATTTAACGACCGGGGGGTAAAATTGGAGAGAACCTCACAGTTGAATGTGGGTGGAAATACCGATTTCTTAAATATGTTGGAGAGGAGCCGTCTCGCCTCCAAAAAGAAATCAAAGACCGGGGCGGTCACCTCCCTCCTCAAATGGCCAATTCCCGAAGAGAATATCTACATTGGACCTTCGGACTATGTCGCCTGGTTACAAGACCGAAAGTGGGCTTATATCCGGTTAGAAGGAAGGACCTTTGGCGATGTTCCCCTGAACATTGAATTAAAATTGGAGGTCTGGGACTCCCCGAATTCTGCTGGGGTGGTAATTGATGCCATAAGGTGTGCCAAATTGGCTCTGGATAATAAACTCTACGGTCCGATCATTGAACCCTCTTCCTATTTTATGAAGACCCCACCCGTCCAATATCCCGACCATATCTGCCGGGAGAAGTTGGAGAAGTTCATTAAGAAGTATGGGAAGAAGTATGGGAAATAGAGGGGTAATCATCGCCTTTGAAGGGATTGAGGGTTCGGGGAAAACAACCCAAGCCCATCTCCTCTATGAATATTTGAAAGAGAGGGGTCTCCCCTGCCTCTTATTGAGAGAACCCGGTGCCACCACCATCGGGGAGAAGATAAGAGAAATCCTCTTAGATCCGGAATGCAAAATGATGGATGCTAAGACCGAACTCCTCCTCTATTTAGCCAGTCGGGCGCAGATGGTGGCGGAGAAGATTATCCCGGGATTAAGGGAAAAAAAGGTTATCATCACCGACCGCTTCTCCGATTCTTCCCTCGCCTACCAGGGAGGGGGAAGAAGATTGGGATTGGATGTGGTGAGTCGTTTGAATAAATTCGCCACCAATAAAATAAGACCCGACCTGGTAATCCTCCTCGATCTGCCGGTAGCCATCGGCTTAAATCGCATAAGAAGAGAAAATTCCGACCGACTGGAGAGGGAGGAGGAAAAATTCCACGAAGAGGTGAGAAAAACTTATCTCCAAATAGCAAAGAGGAGGGGGAAAAGGATAAAGGTCTTTGACGCCACAAAGGAGAAAGAGGAAATCCATTGGGCGATAAGGAGTAAAGTGATAGAATTTCTAAACCAAAAAGGGCTAATTTGAATGGAGAAGGGAAGATGAGAAAAACCCTAATTTTATTGGGATTGATCTTGGCTTTAATCCTCACCACTTGGTTCTCCGCCCAACTCTGGGCGCAAAGGGAAAATGTCCTCCAATCCTTAAGACTCTTTTCCGACATCTTAAATCTTGTCTCCCGCCATTATGTGGAGGAGATAAAGAGTGAGGATTTGATAAAGTCTGCCATCAATGGGATGTTAAATGAATTAGACCCCTATTCCCAATATTTAGATGCCGCTGAATATCGGGAATTACAGGTGAAAACCCAGGCGAAATTTGGCGGGATCGGTATCCAGATCGGCATCCGGGACAACATCCTAACTGTTATCTCCCCTATTGAAGGCACGCCAGCCTATCGGGCGGGTTTACAGGCGGGTGACCAGATAATTGAGATTGATGGCGAACCGACCGAAGGATGGTCTGTTTCCGAGGCGGTAAAAAGAATAAGAGGGACACCGGGCACAAAGATTAAGATCAAAATCAGGCGGGAAGCGATAAGAGAGGAATTTGAAGTCACTCTGGTAAGAGAGATAATCAATATCAAATCGGTTCCCTATGCCGGAATGGTAAAAGATGATATCGGCTATGTCCGCTTAGCAGATTTTTCCCAAGTCGCCCGCCCCGAATTGGAAAGCGCCCTTGACTCCTTAGTGAGAGAAGGGGCGAAGAAGTTTATCTTTGACCTGCGGGGTAATTCCGGAGGTTTATTACAGGAGGGTTTTGAGGTCTCCAACCTCTTTCTTCCCACTGGGCGCACTGTCGTCAGTGTGAAAGGAAGAGATCCGAGGAACAATCGGGATTTTGTGACAAAGGAGGATGGGAAATACCTATCCCAGCCGCTCGTTCTCTTGGTGGACCGGGGAAGTGCCTCGGCTTCGGAGATCGTGGCGGGCTGCCTCCAAGACTGGGAAAGAGCGTTCGTAATCGGCGAAACCACCTTCGGGAAAGGTTCGGTCCAAACTATCCACCCCTTAGACGAATCAACCGCTTTGAAATTAACCACCGCCTATTGGTTTACCCCCGCCGGTCGGAGTATCCACCGGCCGGTCAAAAGGGATACGATGAAAGAAAAGACCACCAAAGGATATCGCACCTTAGGGCGCCTAAAAAGAGAGATTTACGGAAAGGGCGGGATTGCTCCCGATCTCTACCTCCCCTATCCCTTATTACCAAAATTCATTGCTAAGGCCGGCCGGGAGATCTTTTTCGACTTTGCGGTAAGATATAAGGCGAAACATAAAGAAATAAAAAAACCGATTTCGGTCACCCCTGAACTCCTTCAAGAGTTCCAAAATTTCCTCCAGCAGAAGAAGATTGATTTCACCTCGGCGGAGTTTGATTCCGCCCGGGAGATTATCACCCAGGAGATTGAAAGGGAAATCGCAGCTAAATTAGAAGGGACAAAGGGTGAATACGAAGTCCGCCTCGCCTACGACCCCCATATAAAGAAAGCGGTTGAACTTTTAAGCCTTGCCCAAAGGCAAGAGGATCTATTTGAAAAGTAGTTATCCCTTCTTTCTAAATTTACACTTTGGATAATTGGCGCAACTTATAAAATTTCCGAAACGTCCCCTTCTTTCCACCAGATTCCCACCGCATTCCGGGCACTTCTCTGCTAAACCCTTCTCCTCTCTCTTAATAAATTTACATTGGGGATAAGCGGAACAGGCGACAAAATTCCCCTTTCTCCCCGTTCGGATGATTAAGGGATTACCACACTCCGGACATTTCTCCGCCAGTAACCTCTTCTCCTCCTTCTTAATAAACTTACACTCTGGATAGCCCGAACAGGAGATGAATTTCCCAAATCTTCCCCACTTGGCAACCAAATTCCTACCACAGAGGGGGCATTTCTCCTTCAACTCCTCTCTTATCCCCTCGCGCCAATTGGGGATACTCTCCTCACTTTTCTTCAACTCCTTCTGGAAGGGGAGGTAAAACTCCCGAACCACCTCCTGCCAATCCTTACTCTTCTCCTCAATTAAATCCAACTCCTCTTCCATCTTCCGGGTGAAGTTCACTTCAAAAATTTCGGAGAAGTTATTAAGGAGGATTTTTAAAATTAATCTCCCCAATTCGGTCGGATAAAGCCTCCCCTCTTTTTTCTCCACATACTTTCGCTCAAAGAGGGTGGAGACGATTCCGGCGTAGGTGGAGGGCCGACCGATACCATTCACCTCCAACTTCTTAATCAGACTCGCCTCTGTGTATCGGGGTGGGGGCTGGGTAAATTTCTCTTCCGCCACCACATCAACCAACCGCACCTTCTCCCCTTCTCTCAATTCGGGCAAAATAACCTCCCGCTCTTCGGAAGGGAAAACCCTTTCAAATCCGTCAAAGATTCTTCGCCGGGCGGAGGCGGTGAGGATAAAATCGGGTAAGTGGGGAAGTGAAATTTCAACCCTCTTTTCCTCGTATTGGGAATCTGCCATCTGGGAGGCGACCGTTCGCCGGAAGATTAAATCGTATAGTTCATAACTATCCTGGTCCAAATAAATCTTTACCAAATCCGGAGTCTTCTCCAAATCAGTTGGCCTTATCGCCTCGTGCGCCCCTTGGGTCTCCTTCTTATCCTTATAATAACGAACCTTTTCCGGAAGGTACTCCTGACCAAAATTTCTCCGGATAAAATCCCTCTCTTTCTCTAAAAATTCCTCTGCTATCCTTTTGGAATCGGTCCGCGGATAGGTGATAAGACCAACCATCTCCTCCTTCAATTTCACCCCCTCAAATAACATCTGGGCTAAAAACATCGTCTTCTTGCTTGAGAAAGATAACCTCCTTGCCGCTTCCTGTTGTAGAGAGGCGGTGATGAAGGGAGGGGGTGGGCTTTTATATTTCAATTCCCTTTTAATCCGGTCAATTTGCGCCTCCCTCATCTCCCTGATTTTTTTTACCAACTCTTCGGCTAAGTCTCTATCCTTTATCCTCTCCCCTTCCTTTCTATGTTCTAAAAAGACCTTAAACTCTTCGCCATTCTCTCGGGCGAAGATTGCGGAGAGCACCCAGTACCTTTCGGGGATAAAATTTTCAATCTCCTCTTCTCGCTCCACAACGAACCGCAGGGCAACGGTCTGAACCCTGCCGGCGGAAAGGTTTCGGTTCTTAAAGACCTGCCAGAGAATAGGACTCACTAAGTAGCCAACCAATCGGTCAAGAACTCTCCTCGCCTTATGCGAATTGACCTTAGGCAGATCAATCTCCCCCGGATTTGCCAAGGCCCTCTCCACCCCATTTTTTGTTATCTCATAAAAGAGAACCCTCTTTATCTCTTTCTCATTATTAATCTCTTCTGCGATATGAAAGGCGATCGCCTCCCCTTCCCGGTCCGGGTCGCAACCCAGATAAATCCGATCTACCTTCTTCGCCTCCTCTTTAATCTCCTTCAAAATCTTTCCCTTCCCTTTAATTAAGATGTAGGTCGGTTCAAAATTATTCTCAATATCCACTCCCAATTTTGTCTTAGGTAAATCCTTGATGTGCCCTTTAGTTGACAAGACCTTCATCTCGCCTTTAAGAATCTTAGAGATGGTCTTCGCCTTGGTTGGCGACTCAACGATTAAGATTGCCCGATCCTTCATCCTTCCTCTCCAATATCCGAAGGAGTTTTTCCATATCCTCCGGCAGGGGGGAAGTGAACTCTAAATACTCCCCCCTTCGGGGATGGATAAAACCCAATTTGGCGGAATGGAGCGCCTGCCGGTCAATTACGGAGAGCATCTCTTTGGCTAAAGAATATTCATCTTTTGATCTTATCAATTTGGTGAAGGAGCGGCCATAGTCTCTATCGCCCACTACCGGATGGCCAAAATAACTCATATGGACCCGAATCTGGTGGGTTCTTCCGGTTAGGAGTTTGAGGCGGACATAGGTGGCAATTCCGTATCTCTTGATTACGGAAAATTCCGTGATCGCCTTTTTGGCAGAGAAAGGGGTGACCGCCATTTTCTTTCGGTCTAAGGAATCCCGCCCGATGGGCGCCTCCACCACCCCTCTCTCTAAGGGTAAATTCCCCCAGAGGATAGCCAGATACTCCCGGTTTATCCGCCGATTTTCCAACTCCTTACCCAAAAAGGAGAGGGCGCTTTCGGTTTTGGCGAAGACTAAAAGACCCGTTGTATCCTTATCAAGACGATGAATTACCCCCGGGCGGTATCTCTCCTGACCCGCGGGAAGATTTTGGCAGTGGAATAAGAGGGCATTGACCAAAGTTCCTGACTTATGACCCCTTGCCGGATGGACAACCATCCCTTTGGGCTTATCAACGACAATCACATCCTCATCTTCGTAAACGATATTTAAGGGAATATTCTCCGGAATAATCTCCAATTCCTTCTCCGGCGCAAATTGGGCAAAGACCCTATCCCCTCCTTTCACCCGATAAGAAGGTTTTACCAATCTATCATTCACCAAAACCCTTCCCTCCTTTATCAACTTAATCACCTGATTCCGGGAAAGCCCAATTCCGGAGACGATGAGGTAATGGTCCAACCTAGTTCCGCGCATCTTATCCGCCACCACTCTCAGAAACTCCTTAAATTCCGTAGCCTTTTCCTGCATATCCTCCAAAAATAACGAAATCCAACCAAAAGTCAAATTCGAGATATTGTCAAATTTTGTGGAAAATTTTTAAACCCTTCCCTCATCTTTTCTCCTTAAACCTTTCCCGCACTTACCCCTCTCAATCACCTCCACCACTAACTCCGGATAATCTATCCGCCGCCACC
>JBDRVQ010000053.1 GCA_039801905.1 candidate division WOR-3 bacterium
AACTAAAACCTCTACTTCTTGGGCGAATAGTTCCTTTTGGCTTTTGGTGAGAGAGATTGGTTCGTATTTTTTTTCTTCGTAATCAATTCTTATCACCAACTCTTTCGTTAATAAAACCTTTCTTTCCTTTGGGATATATTGTAAGGGATAAATTTTTATTCCGAAAATCCGATAGCCCGCCAAAACCCCGGTCTTGGTATATTCAATAATTTTTTCCGGATAAGGGGTTAGAGAGTTATAAAGAATTTCGTCCGGTGGGATAAACTCCGGTCGGGGTAGGGAAAAAGGGGCTGCCTTTTGCCCCGGATGTAAAAGATACTCACCTTCTAACTCTTCTACCTCTTTTGAGACAATTGTTAAATCTTTTATTTCGGCATCCGGCGGCAAGAGAAAAGAATAAATAGCCAAGGGCAAAATTGGTTTACCAGGTTCGTAATTGGAAAATTGCCCAGGCATCAAAATCACTTGATAACCGTTTTCTTCACCGAAGATGAAATCATCGGATGGAAAAGAAAACTTGTGAAAAATTGAACCCGAGAAAAGAAAAAAAGGAAAAAGGAGAAAAAATAAAAAATACTTCATCACTCCTCCATTTTATAATTTACGGATCTATTTTTGATTTGTCAAATTGTTCCCTATCTTTTTCCGTTAATTGCGACGATAAATTTAAGGTAAAATAATAATCTTCCTTTCTTCTTTCCAATCGCCTCCAGAAAGGCGGAGGAGATAAACTCCAGCCGGTAAGTTCTTTATCATAAAAAAGCCCTTATCGCTCTTTTCCGTATGGACAAGGTATCCCAGGGGATTGTAGATTTTTAGGGTTGCTAAATTCTTTTTCGGGAGATGATAACTCACTTTAAGCAAACCTCTTATTGGGTTTGGGATAAAAGAGAGGGGGTAACCTTCTGAGTTTCTTATTAACTCTCCAACCCCGGAGACCCGCCTTACGGAGACTGAATCCAGTGCCCGGTCATTTTCTAAGTTCTCATCCCGAGAAAGTTCCGTAGAGCAGGAGACAATAAAATTTCCCAACTCTAAGGCGGTCCAATCCGGAAAAGTGAGATAGAGGTAAGTTCTCGGATTGTGGTCGGAAACAGAGACGGTGGTATCATAAGATGAGCCAATCTTTAGTCGTACCGAGTAACTCTCCGTTAAATTGCCGTAGTTATAAACCGAACAGGCGGGCGTAATCACTGCTCCCGAATCTACAATACCGGTTGGGGCAATAATTTTGGTGCAACCGACATCGTGCCGGCCGACGACGGTGATAGAAAAGTGGAAGGTATCGTTTGCTTTCCGAGTATCACTACTTAAATTGGTATAGCATATACCATCGTAATTCCCTTCGGGCAGATTTACTAACCAATCAAATCGCACAGTGTCAGATTGGTTTGGATTTAGTGAGATATATTCGGTGTCAACATAGAGGTTGGCGACCTTAAAAATTACCGGTAGGTTCGGCTCGGCAAAACCCGCCAATTCTCGGCAGAAGGCTTTAATTCGGTAGGTAGAGTCAATAAAGACGGTGTCATTTTCTTTTAAGCCGGTTAAAGAATCTAAACTGACATCGTGGTATTCAACAACCACTCCCATCTCCATATCTCCGTAATAAGGATTCCACTGGGTATAATTCCCTAAGGAGTCATGTTTCCAATGGTAACCAGTTGGTGCTTGAACCCCATCATTATCCCGCAACCAGTTTAAGCCATAATCCGTGGAATGAGCCGGATGATGGGCGTCAAGAAGGAAGAGATAGAATTTCCCATCCCAGATTGTGCATTTTGGTGGTGGTAAGGCGTGGTAGATAAAGGAAGTGGAGTAGGTCGTGGTGAGGGTATCATATTTGCGCAAAGTCAAGCCCGGGGCGCCGCCACTCCCATCATCGTCAACAATCCGAATCTGCATTGAGTCGTATCGTAAACGAAAGACCCGATGGTGGACACCGGTAATGATTGCCGGATAATATTCTGGTTCTAATTTTACTCCGAAGCCGAAGAGATAACCGACACCGGTATAACCGCCATTGTAGGGGCTATAGTCGTGCCAATAGAGGGTATCATAACCGGGGAAAGCCTTTTCCGAGGTTTTATATCTTCCTAAGATACCGATATTCTTTCCGGAAAAATTTAGTTCCTGAATCGTCGTTATTTCCTTACCTTCCGTAAGGGTAGCGACCTCGCCAAATAAAGAGGATAGGAAGAAGCCGGTAATTAATGTAAAAGAAGTAAGAAAAGAAAAGAACCTTAACATTTTACCTCCCATTTCTTTTTTCTTTATCAGTAATTATAAGATAAAATTTGGCAAAAGCAAGGGCTCATTCCTTCTTGCCTCGGGGCGAAGCCACGGGTGGCTCTAAAATCTTCCCTTCTTTATATCCTCTTTTAACCCCTTAAATTACCTACTCAATTACCCCTCTGGTTATTCTCCGGATTATACTTCCAAAATTAGGCTCCTTTTTTGGAGCCTTATTTATTATCTTTATTGCCCTTTTAATTAGGTCTTTTATGAGGCTTCCATTTATACTCCGAACATCGCCTCCTATCTCGTTCCCCCCAATTTATAAAAATAAACTCCTCCCTTTTGGTGAGAGAACTTTTCGTATCTAGTTTTGAAGATGTCAACCGCTCTCTCATTGACAAGGAGAAATTTTATAATAAAATTCACTATGTTTACTTTCATCTTTCTTTGTTATTACCTTTTTTCTTTCCCGGATTACGGTTGGCCCATCGCACCCCAAAATCAGGTCCATCCCTTAGGCAATAACTGGGGAAATTTCCAAAATTATGGCAGTGGTTCTTATTTCCATAACGGTATTGATGTGATAACCCCTAATCAACAAGGTCAGCCGGTCTATGCGGTCGCCAAAGGCTGGGTGAAGGCTTGGTTAACAATCCAAGCGGAATATCACTGGCGCTTAGCAATCTGTGACTCCAACTTAAATTATACCGGAAGGGCACCGGGTTGGCTCTATGCCCACATTGACCCCAATCGGTATCACAAACAAGAAGGGGATTCCGTTCTCCCCGGAGAACTAATTGGTTATTTAGTCCCTTGGCCCGTCTCCGGTTTTGACCATATCCATTTCGCTCGCATCTCAGATACCGGAAGGCTCTGGCGGAGAACTTCTTCTCAACCCCAAAATCCCACCTGGTGGTTTATCCAAAACCCTTTAACTTTAATCCAACCGAATACCGACACTGTGAAACCAACATTTCAAGATGCCCGAGCCGGACAACGCTTTGCCTTCTGCCGGAATAATTCTTCCACCTACCTTGAACCTCAAAACCTCTCCGGAGATGTTGACATTATCGCCCGGATTTATGATAAGACCGGTTGGACCACCGGTAACGCTACTTGGGATAAGTTGGCACCTTATAAGATAGAATATTCTATATCCGGACCGAGAAGTGTACCTCAAACCCTTTCTTTAATTTTTAAGTACGACCTCTTCTCTTCTACGGATACGATTACGGTTAAGACCGTTTATAAAAGAGATGCTACCTGTCGGAGTCTGGGTGATTATAATAACCGAGAATATTTTTTCATTATTACCAATACCGATGGCGATTCCCTAATTGAGCGGACTGATACTACGGGTAAATGGCGGACTAGTGATTTCCCGGACGGAAACTACTGGGTGAAAGTAATTGCCTACGATGTGGCTGGTAACTGGACCGCGGAGAGTATGCAAGTTCGGTTAAATAATGGGGTTGGGATTTCCGAAGGGAAAAAGATAGAAAAGAGTTTAAGGGAAGAGAAGGATTTAGTTTATGACGCCTTGGGGAGAAGGGTTGAGAAAGGCTCTCTTCTCCAAAATCGGGGAATATTTTTCATTTTGGAAGGAAAGGGAGTAAGAAAGAAAGTGTTGATTAAATAGTTTAGGAGGTCCTTATGAAGAAGTTCTTATTTTTTATCTTTTTTGCCTTCCTCTTTGCGGAAAATCCCTTTCTGCCCAAGGGGAAAGGTATCTTTTTACCCTCCACCCAAA
This sequence comes from candidate division WOR-3 bacterium, assembly GCA_039801905.1. NCBI lineage: Bacteria > Pseudomonadati > Caldifarciminota > Caldifarciminota bacterium. The sequence continues at coordinate 3,989 of JBDRVQ010000053.1, forward strand.
AAGAGGAGTTCAAGGTCGGTTTTTGGGATATTAAACCATTTGACCCGGCCTTTGAAAAACCACCGCTTCTGCCCGAACTCCTCCTTGATGATTATCCCAATGACGGTACCGGTTATTATCTTATCCAATTTGCCCAACCGATTTACCAAAATTTCTTAAATGATTTATCAAGGATGGGCATTAATCTTTTAGGTTTCCACTCTCGCTATTTAGCAATCGCCAAGATGAACGGCGGGCAAGCGGAAGCGGTAAGAAAGTTACCATTTATCCGCTGGGTTGGGATCTATCAACCAGGTTATAAGTTCCATTCCCAAACTTTGGCAGATGAGGGCTATGGGAGAATTACGGTTACCCTCTTCTATCCCGAAGATATTGAAGAGGCAATTTCTACCATCAAAACCCTTGGGGGCAAGGTTGTCCGTTACGGCGTCTCGGATGCCTTTAAGGTGATTGAAGTTGATTGCGACCGAGAGTTGGTGAAAGAGATTGCCAAATTACCATTCGTCTTTTCAATTGAAGAGTGGCATCCCGCGGAATTGGAGAATGAGCAATGCCAATGGGTGGTTCAGACCTGGTCGCAGAATAATAGAAGGATTTGGGACCAAGGGGTTTACGGCGTTGACCAGATTTTAGGCTACACCGATACCGGCCTTGATGTCAACCATTGGGCATTTAGAGACCCGAATGTGGCAATTACTGATACCGGTGAGTTTCCCAATCATCGGAAGGTGGCAGTCTTTAAGAATTATACCTATCAGGGAGTTGGTGACCCAGATGGCCACGGTACCCATGTCGCCGGTACAATTGGAGGTAATGATTCAATCAATGGCGGGACAAATCCCAATGATGGCCATTCTAAAGGAGGTCGGATTAGTGTTCTTTCCCCAATTCCTCAGCCAACCGGTTGGGACTTAACCGGTCCTTTCAATATGTTGACCAATTGGCTAAGAAATCCCCAATTAAGGGCAAGGACAATCTCTAATTCCTGGTGGACGGGGACGAGGGGGCAATATACCAATGCCAGTGCCTCAACCGATCTTTTCTGCTGGCAGAATAAAGATGTTGTTTTGATTAAGTCCTGCGGCAATCAGGGGCAATCTTCCCAATACCTAATAACTGAACCGGGAAACTCCAAATCAATCATCGCCTGCGCCTCTTTGCAGAATGGATTAAATTCTACTGTCCTCTCTTCCTATTCCTCCCGTGGTCCAGCACCAGATGGCAGAATAAAACCGGATATTTCGGTTCCTGGAGAAGGAATCTATTCCGCACAGAGAAATACCCAGAATAGTTATGTTTCAATGTCTGGAACTTCAATGGCTGCTCCTTGTGTCAATGGGAGTATCGGTTTAATTCGGGAATACTTAAAGAAAGGCTTCTATCCTTCGGGACAGAGAAATCCGGATGATTCTTTTTCCTATGTCTCGGCTGCCTTACTAAAGGCATGCGTTTTAGTCTCCGCGGACCCTAATATCGGCTCTTATACCATCCCTTCAGAATATGTGGGCTGGGGAAGGTTAAACTTGGACTCGGTCTTATATTTTTCTCAACCAACCCCGGATAGAAGAAAACTCTTTTTATACGACGATACTGTCGGTTTGGCGACTGGTGAATATGTTGATTACGAGTTTGAAGTGAATGACCAGATTCCTTTAAGAGTAGCGGTTGTCTGGACCGATACTGCCGCTGCCCCCGGTACTAACCCTTGTCTAATCAATAACCTCAATTGTCAACTCACCGCGCCGGATGGATCTTTCTATCGGGGGAATATCTATTCCGAGGGGCAGTCGGTAAGAAATCCCAGTCAACCATTTGATAACCTAAACCCCTTAGAACTCTTCCGAATTAATTCACCTCCCTTGGGAAGATGGAATTTAAGGATTCAAGCGCAGAATGTTGTCACCCAGCGTCAGCCCTATGCGGTTGTTGTTACCGGTGGTCTATTCATCCGACCGCCTTCTGGTGTGAGATACCATCGCCATCTAATTGTTGATAATCCTCCCGGAGGTAATGGTGACGGCATAATCAATCCTGGGGAATTAATTGAGATGCCAACCTGGGTGAAAAATTATAACACCTATCCGGTCTTAGGGGTTAAGACATTCTTACGCTTGCGACAACCCGACCCGAATATCACCATCACCGATTCCTTTAAGTATTTCTCCCGGATTGAAGCGAACGATTCTGCCTTTACCGGTTCTGATGGCTTTAACTTCAATGTCGCCTCATCTTGCACCAATGGTTATGCGATACCATTTAATCTTGTTACGAAAGATACCCTTGACTCCTTATGGGAGTCGCGCCTCACTTTATTCGTCGGTACCCCAGTTCTATTTGCCCAAGGCTTAATCGTTTGGGATTCCCAACCTGGTGGCAATAATAATGGAAGAGTTGACCCCGGAGAGTATGCCAGTTTAGCGGTTGGTGTCAGGAATCAGGGTTTAGGGCATGGCTATAATGTGACTGCCATCTTAAAATCTGGTGATTCCCGATTTGTCATTCTTGATTCCT
>JBDRVQ010000054.1 GCA_039801905.1 candidate division WOR-3 bacterium
GTAGAAAGATTATTAGGGGGACGATTTGCCAGTTTCAAAATTTTAGAATACGACGTCTCTTTGTTAGCCCGGATGGAATTGGGTAAGTATGTGATAGAAAAAGTGAGGCAATCTCCTTTTCTTGGTGTGGGATTAGCGGATTTTGTTCGCTACCGTTATTTTCCGACTTTAGGCCGGTTTAATGTCTATTTGCTGGATAATACTTATCTCCAGTTGCTTTGGAAGACCGGGATTTTAGGACTTACTCTATTTTTGGGGATGATGGGTTTTTTCCTTGCCCGCGCCTGGTTCATTTTAAAAAAAGGTAGGACTACCTTTGATAAGATAATTGGTTCCAGCATCTTTTTTTCGTTTTTAACCCTAATGATTAGTGGTTTACAGTGTGCCATTTTGGTTGGTTACCGATTTAATTTGGTTTGGGCAGTGCTCGCGGGAATTACTGAATTGAGAGCGAGGGAGATAAAAAACCAGATTGAGAGAAAAGATTAAAGATGTCTAACACTTACCAATCATTGGGGAAGAGATTAGTGATCGGGAGTAGTTACTATTATACCTCTCTTCTAATCAACAAGGCGATAACTACCATCTCTTCCATCTTTTTGGCTCGGACCCTTGGTCCAACCAATTTTGGGATGATTTCTATCGTCAATTATCTCCTCCTCCTCCTCCTTTTTTTTACCGGTTTTGGTATCCCTACCGCCAGTGTGAAATTAATCACCGCCTATTGGACAGAAGATAGAAGAGAAGCGAGTAGTTTCATCAGCAGTGCTTTTTTTATCAATCTGTTAATCATCATCTTAATCACCCTTTTCTATTATCTCTTAGCTCGGGATATTGCCTCTCGGATTTATCGCAACGAAAACTTAGCAGTCCTTTTTCGGATTAGCGCCTTTGCCCTCTTTTTCTTTTCTTTAATCCAGTACGGTAATTCGGTGGTTCAAGCATTAGGAGAGTTTAAGCACCTCTCCTTCCTTTTGATTTTCAACTCTTTGGTAAGCCTTATTCTCCTTATTCCCCTCACGAAATCTTTTGGGATTAAGGGAGCGGTTCTTTCTCAATCTTTAACAAGTCTATTCGTCTTTCTCCTCCTTTTGCGGATCTTTCAGTTTTTAAGAAACAGGTATCACCTTCTGCCTTTGGGGATCAGTTTTCATAAGATAAAAGAGCATTTCCCGAAATTGCTCTCCTTTGCCTTTCCCCTTTTCTTGTCCGGATTGGTGATGACCCCGGCTTTAACGATTTTAACTACCCTCCTTTCCCGACTCCGGAGTTTTCAAGAGGTTGGCTTCTTTAATGTCGGCTATTCTCTAACCCAAATCATACTCTTTCTTCCCACGGCAGTCGGTGTACCGTTTATCCCCTTGGCGAGTAGATTGGTAACGGAAGACCGGGAGAGATTAAAGGATTTTCTCTTGAAAACAATCTATGGGGTTAATATAATGGTGATGGTGATCTGTTTTCTTATGAGTTTTTTTGCTCACGAAATTATTCATCTCTTTTACGGTTCAAAATACGAATCCGCCCAGGAGATTCTCCTTCTTTTAGTTGCCGCCAGTTTTCTCACCAGTTTCGGCTACATCGTTGGTTATTATCTCCTGGCGGTTGGCAAGGTATGGTTGGGAACACTATTTAACCTAATCTGGTTTTTAATCGTTTTGGCGCCGGCATTTCCCCTTATTAAAAATTTGGGTTTAATCGGTTTAGGCTTCGCCTACTTTTTATCTTATGCTATCTTAGCGGTAATTTTTTGCTTCTATTTGAGAAACCACCTGAAAATAGGTATCCGGCAATTGGCGATGCAACTCCTTATCGGAACCGGATTCCTCGTCATCTTATTTCTGATAAGGATTCTCATCCCTAATGTCCGAGGCATAACTTTCTCTTCTCCTTTAGTCTTTATCTCTTTTGGCTTATTTTCCCTTTTTGTGCTTGCCACCCTCTTTTTAATCCCTAAGTCATTCAATAAAGAGATGATTATTGAACTAATAAAAAGGAGAAATGCTACATAGCGATTTTGATTGGGCATTTTTTGGTGCCGTACCCCACGATCATCTGCTCCGGGGTAGGACCGGCGCTTTGGTTGACGAATTGAGAAGACGAGACTTTTTTATCTATTACTTTGAGATACCGCCGGCTTCAGTCCTCCAGTATTTTAAGGATAAACTTTCCCACCGGCGCGGCTTTTTCAATTTTCTCTTCCCCCGACTCCGAATCCTTCCCAACTTGGCGATCTTTCCCCAACCACCAATCTTCCCGGCGGCTCGCTACGAAACCGACTCAATTCGGAAATTCAATCAGAAGCGTCAGGTAAAAAGGATTTTGAAAAATCTCCAGCCCCTTTGGGCGAAAAGGAAAAAGCCCGTAGTCGCATTAGTAGTTACCCCTTGGTGGTACGAGATTGTTGAGACGATTCACCAGAAGTTGCCCTTTACCTTAATCATTTACGATTGTATTGATGACCTGAGGGTTTTCTGTAAAGAAAAACAACTGGGCTATTATTCTAAACTCCAAAGAAAATTAGTCGCCAAAGCGGATTTAATCTTAATCTCGGCTCAAAAACTGAAAGAAGACATAATAAATCTTAAACCCGAGGCAAAGATTGCCTTCCTCCCTAACGGCGTTGACTTTGATTTCTTTTACCAAAACGGCTGGAATGCCCCCCCGCCTCCTGATTTAGAAAAACTCCCCCGTCCGATAATTGGTTTTGTCGGTTCTCTCTTCTCTTGGATTGATACCAATCTCATTTTTGCCGCGGCGAAGTCATTTCCTCAGGCATCCGTGGTCTTAGTCGGCCCGATGCGGGATATTAGAATACCAAAACTTCCCAACATTCATCTCTTAGGACCAAAGCCCTATTCCTTAATCCCGGCCTATATCAATAATTTTGATGTCTGCCTCATCCCTTTTATTGCTGACCCTCTTTCCGATAAGGTTGACCCGATTAAAGTCTATGAGTATTTAAGTTTGGGAAAACCGGTAGTGGCTTGTAATTTACAGGAATTGGAGAAAACGAAAGAGTTAATCTATTTATCTAATAACGAAAAGGATTTTATCCGATCAATCGCCGAAGCCCTTAAGGAGACGAAGGATGATGATTTGAAGGAAAGGAGGATAAAATATGCTCAGGAGAATTCTTGGAAGATTCGGGTTTCCGAACTTTTAACCATTGTGGGGAAGGAATTGAAAGGTGAAGGTCGCCATTGATCTCCTGCCTGCCAAGTCCCAGCATCACGGTGTCGGGGTTTATGTTACGAATATCTTAAAATATTTGATACCGAAGGCAAAGTCGTATACTTTTCTTCTTTACAAAAGAAAGAAAGGTATCCCGATTCCCAATCATGGATCTCACCGGAACTGGAAATGGAAAGAGATTAATTTCCCCACTCCTTTAAGGATAATTTGGGAACACTCCTCTCTCCCTTTCCTTTTGGCTAAGGAAAAGGTAAATTTACTTTGGAGCCCCTGCAATATTTTACCTTTAGTAAAGACCTGCCGATATTTAGTCACCATTCACGACCTGGCGCCTTTCCTATTACCTCTCTCCCTCCCCTTTACCCGGCGGATTTATTATCAGCAGGCGTTTTTTAATTCCATAAGAAAGGCAGATAAAATTATCGTTGTCTCCCAATCTTTGAAGTTTGATTTGATGAAGCTCTTTTCCATTCCCGAAGGAAAGATAGCCGTGATTCATAATGGTTTTGACGAAAACTTCCGACCGATAACCGATAAATTAACTCTTTCTCTCATTCGGGAAAAGTATCACTTACCCTCGGATTTTATTTTGACATTGGGCGTATTAGAACCGAAGAAAAATACGGAACGGTTATTATGGGCATACGCCGAACTAAAAAAATCTCTTCCCAATCTTCCGAAATTGGTGATTGGTGGTTCAAGAAAATATGGTTGGTTAAATACCCGTCTTTTACCAATGGTAAAAAACTTAAAATTAGCTGGGGAGGTTATTTTTCCGGATACCATCTTTCACGAAGACCTACCGGCGGTTTATAGTTTAGCAAAGGTCTTCATCTTGCCTTCTCTCTACGAAGGTTTTGGCTTGCCGGTCTTAGAGGCGATGGCTTGTGGCACACCGGTTGTCACTTCTAATATCTCTTCTTTACCCGAAGTGGCTGGGGATGCGGCAATTTTAGTGAATCCTTATGATGTCTCCGATATTGCCCGGGGAATAAAAGAGGCTTTACTTAATGAAAAGAAGAGGCAAGAGATGATAGAAAAAGGGTTAAAAAATGTCCAGAGATTTTCTTGGCGAAAGGCGGCCGAGGAGGTATTAGAAGTCTTGGAAGAAGTCTTAAAAAAAGGATGAAATTATCAATCGTCATTGTCAATTATAATTGTCGAGATTTCCTTCTCAGTTGTTTACAGAAATTGGCGGAATTCATCGGCGAATCTAAGGATTACGAAGTCTTTGTCGTTGATAATAACTCTCGGGATGGTTCAGCGAAAGCGGTGGCAGAAAAATTCCCTTGGGTGAATCTCATTGCCAATGACAGAAATCTCGGTTTTGCTCGGGCAAATAATCAAGCATTGAAATTAGCCAGAGGGGAGTATATCCTCCTTTTGAATCCTGATACCGAGGTGCCTCCTGAAACCTTAGAAAAGGTTTTAAGATATATGGATGAGAGGCAAGAGATCGGAGGTTTAACTTGTCGGGTGGAATTAGCGGATGGTAGTTTAGACCCGGCCTGCCACCGGGGTTTTCCCACTCCTGGGGCGGCGATCTCTTACTTTTTAGGCTTAGAAAAATTATTCCCAAAGAGTAGGCTCTTTGGAAGGTACCATATCACCTGGGAAAATCTAAAGAAGCCCCACGAGATTGATTCGCCCAGTGGCTGTTTTTTCTTATTTCGGCGGGAGGTATTAGAGCGGGTTGGTTATCTGGATGAGGACTATTTTCTTTATGGGGAAGATGTTGACTTTGCCTTCCGGATGAAAAAAAATGGTTATAAGATTATCTTCTATCCCGAAGTCAAAATTATCCATTACAAGGGGGTATCTTCCGGAGTGAAGAAGTCAAGTGCGCAGGTGACAACTGCTGATGAAGAGACGCGCCGGTTGGCGATCCGCTCCTTTTATCAGGCAAATTGGTTATTTTACCAAAAACATTTTGCTTCCCGGTATCCATTCTTTCTCAATTGGCTTTTTCGGTTTGGAATCTGGCTCTTAGAAAAGAAAAGCCTTCTCTCAAAAAGAATCTAAATGTCTCTTCTCTTTCTTCTCTCTTCCATTTTGGCAATTGAGGGTTATCCGGTAATTTTAGATATTACGACCACCTCCGATTGGACCGAACTCCATTTAGAAAATGTTTCCTTCCATTACCAGGGGGATACTGTGCTCTTAGGAAGAAATGAAGAATTCCGGTACGGCCTTTTAAGCATCCAAAAAAAAGACCTTGATACCTCTCGGACGCGGGTACAATTCTTCCTCTTTCTCCCTAAGGATTTACCCCCTTTCTTAGAATTTTTTGGCAAAAAAGGAAATTTGGGGCAAACAAATGTTACCCTTTTGAGTGAAGATAAAGAAGTCATCGCCCACTTTACCTACCAAGAGGAGAGTAAAGAGTTCTCCCTCTCAAAAGACTCTTTTAGAAACCTCTCGCTTCAGTCATTTTCTCTGCCAAAAAAGACTCTCCAATTCCCTCCCCTCGTCCTTGCTTTCTATTGCCTTTGGTATGGAGACAATTGGTTTGATCAAGGAAAGAAGCGAGTTGCCCATCAACCTCTCTTAGGGTTTTATTCTTCTCAGGACCACGCGGTATTAAAGAGGCACATCCTTTGGGCAAAAGAAGCCAAACTTGATGGTTTTATCATCTCCTGGTGGGGAAAGGACTCCCCTTTTGACCAAAATCTAAAAATTTTTCTCCCAATTTGTGAATCTCTGGATTTTAAGTTTACCCTCTATTTGGAAACAACCGAGGTGTTAGAAGAAGACCTCCAATATCTGGAAACAACTTATGCCCGAAGTCCTGCCTTTTTGAAGATCAATGGGCGTCCGGTAATTTTTATCTTCGTACGAGTGATTCAAGAAATATCCTTACCCAAATTACGGGAAATAAAATCCCCTTTTGATTTTATCATTTATGGTTACGCCCCTTCCCACCTTTCTGGTTTTTTAGGTTTTCACGAGTATTATCCCTGGTATAACAATTTGGCAGAAGCCAAAAAACGGTATCTTCTGGCGGGAGAGATTGCCCGCATAAAAAATAAACTTTACGCCGCTCCGGTGATTCCTGGTTACGACGACCGGAATTACCGTCAGCCGGGAAAATTAACCGACCGGGAAAAAGGTAATTTTTATAAAAAGAATTGGGAAGCGGTCTTAACTAGCGATCCGGATTGGATTTTAATCACCAGTTTCAACGAGTGGTTTGAAGGAACCGAGATTGAACCGAGTA
>JBDRVQ010000055.1 GCA_039801905.1 candidate division WOR-3 bacterium
CCGGTTTGAAACCTTTCGTAAGCGCACCACCTTCATTCACCGGATGAGGAGAATTTGCTTTTTGGACCCAGCCCATTTGCCCAAGGGCTATCGTGCTAATTAAAAGAAATATATATAGATACCCTTTTATTAAACCACATAACCCCTCCTTTAGGGTTTTTCATCCCATCACTAGATAGTATAAATTAAAAAGATAATTTGTCAATAGGCGATTCCCATTAAAATATCTTATCACCTCAGGCGGAAAAAATTATCTGATGAGATAACTTTTTATTAAGGGAAAAATTGCTTTAAGTTTTTCATTTTCAATAACTTAAACCCCTTTTACCCAAAAGATAGGGGTCAGTTCCCCCTACGGCATCCTTAGGGGGTAGAAAAGAATAATCCTTCCCCTAATCTCTTCCTTAATTTCTCCCCTCCTCTCTTCCCCAATTTCCTCCCTAATTTCTTTTCCCATCCCTCTCCTCCTTTCTCCCCCCTTTTTTCTAAGACTTCCTTTCTTCCTCCCACCACCCCTCTCTTGTCCAATCCGCTTAGGCGTCGCCTCTTCCCTTCCTTCCCCAATCGCCTTACGTCAATTTTAAAAAAATTGAAAATCTCATTCCGATTAAAGACATCATAATTAATGAACAAAATGGTTGATTTTTTCCTCTCCCATTTTATAATGGAAAATAATGTCTCTCTTTATCCTATTTTTAATCTCCCAGGCAACGGACACAAACATCATCACTTATTACGGGAAGAAGATTATCTATTTCCCAAAGGAAGAAAAGGTTATTCTCCTCGACTCCGCCTGGGTAAGATATCGGGATTATGCCATCTTCTCGGACACCATTGTTTATGACTTAAAGAAAACTATCCTTTCCGCCTACAAGGGGGTGAACTTCCAATCCGCTACGGAAAGTATCTTCGGCAGTGAATTCCATTTTAACTTGAAGACGAAAAGAGGGATGATGAGAGAAGCAAAGACGAAGACCGCTAACGGTTACTTAAAAGGGGAAAATATTTATCTCTTAAAAGAGAAGACCCTTTTAGCGGAAGATTGCTATTATACCACCTGCGACCACCCTAATCCTCATTACCAATTTTATGGCCGGAGATTAAAAATTCTCCTTGACGATATGGCGATAACCGAGCCGATATTATTAAAAATCCGAAAGTTCCCTTTAGCCTTTGCCCCTTTCTGGTTCTTCCCGATTGCCGAAAAGAGAAAATCTGGTCTTTTGCCCTTTAAGGTTGGCCAATCCTCTCTTGAAGGTTATTACGCCCGAGGTATTGGTTATTATTTAGTCTTAAACGATTATTCTGACTTAACCTTCTATTTGGATGTGATGCAGAAGAAGGGTTTAAGACCAAAAATAGAAGGGGTTTATCTTGTCCGCCCCTTCGCCGAAGGCAACTTCGGCTTAACTTATATTGACGAATGGGATACCAAGAAGAGAAGATATAGTGCCAATGCCAAACATTCCTCAGTATTTTTCTTTGATTCGGATTTAACCTATTATATTGATTACACCTCGGATGCTAAATATTTTCCTGATTATGCAGAAGAGAAGGTGGAATGGCTGAAACAAGAAATCACCAATGAAGCCTCCCTTTCCCGCCGGTTAAAGAAATTCGGTAAGGTGGGGTTTAATTTCAAGTATTATCATGACTTTCCTAAAAATGCCACAAATCTCCTCTTCCCCGCTTTCAATTTTTCCCTCTACCAAAGACCAATCTTTAAAAATTTTGGCATCTCCCCATCTTTCAGCGCCAGCCGAGAAAAATTTTTAGATAGAGATACCACCGGCAAAGACAGCCTTAGAGAGAGTGAAGATAGAACTTCTTTTAACCTCGGCTTCTATCTGCCACCTTTCTCCTTTGCCACAGTTAATTTCACCAACACCTTTGCGGGCGGTAGAAGGAAAAGGGAAGTCTTTTTGCCCGAGAGGAGAGAAGAAAAAATCCAGTATCTATCCACCAATAATGGTCTATCCTTATCCCACCGCCTCTCCGAAGGGGTCTATCTCTCCGAAAATTTCTCTTACAGCCACCGGTTAAATTTTGCAGCCGATTCGGTCGTTCCTGATGTTGGCTACTATTTTTCCCTCTCTTCGGGCTTAAACCTCTATCGTCCTTATTATCTATCATTCCTCACCCTAAAAGGTTTTCTCCACCAAATCTCCCCTTCTTTCTCCTATTCTTACCAACCCCGAATAAAAACCAAAGGGATTTGGGGAATTCCCCGTTTTGATACCCTTCCCTTAAACCATCAGATTGGGATCAACATTGGGAATAATATTCAAGGGAAGTTTGGAGAAGAGGAGATGATTAGTAATATTGGTAATATCAATTTCGGTTTAAGTTATAACCTCAATGAGAAGAAGTTAACTCCTTTATCCGTTTCGGCTGATTTTATCCTCCTCAACCAACCGAATGGCTTCTCCCAAACCTTCTTCTCTTTTCATCTCCCCCTTGACTCCTTAAAACCAAAGGACTTCTCCATCACCACTTCTTTTTCCTACCAATTTCCCCAATTCCCCTTCCTTCCTTATGATACGATAGAAAAGAGAGATGTCTTGACCCTCTCAATTAACCATCTCTATTCCGGAAGGGAAAATCATATGCTCCTTTATACTATCGGTTTTGCGCCCCGCGGTTGGAATTTCACCTTAACCAGTGGTTATAATATCGCCCGGAAAGAAAGGGCGGATTATTCTCTTAACCTTTGGCGGGATTTACACTGTTGGGAACTTTTAGCAAATTTTTCTGGTTTCGGTACCAACTGGCGTTATGACTTCCGGCTTCGGATTAAGAAACTTCCCGATGTCGCAATCGGCAAAGGGATTTTAGATTTCCTCTTACCATAAGATGCTTTATTTAGCTTCCCAATCGCCAAGGAGAAAAGCTCTCCTCAAAAAACTTGGGATCAGATTTAAGATTTTAATCCCAAAGGTTTCTGAAGAATTGGCAAGGGAAACGAGCGACCCAAAAGAATTGGCGATAAAAAATGCAAAGAGGAAGGTAGAAAGTGTTGCCCAAAGAGTAAAGAGGGGAATAATTTTAGGTGTGGATACGATTGTGGTTTATAATAAGAAAATTCTCGGCAAACCAAGATCAAAAGCCGAGGCGAAAAGGATGTTAAAACTCCTCTCCGGGAAAAGACACTTAGTAATCTCGGGTATCTTCCTCTTAAAGAAGCCGGGGGATAAAATAATTAGTGATTACGAAGTGACGGAGGTGACCTTCCGCCCTTTAAGGAAAAAAGAGATTGAAGATTATATCAATACTAAAGAACCTTATGACAAAGCCGGTGCCTATGCCATTCAGGGAAGGGGCGGTATTTTTATTGAAAGAATTGAAGGATGTTATCAAAATGTGATTGGCCTCCCCCTGCCCAAAATTTTAAGGCTTTGGAAAAAGATTTCTTAAAACTCCAATTGTCTGGGTGCTACCCTTGGTTTTTTGCCGAAGTAGGAATAAGCCAGGGGGGTGGCTTCCCTTCCCCGGGGGGTTCTTTTAATAAAACCTTCCTTCACCAAAAATGATTCGTAAACCTCCTCAATCGTCTCCGCATCCTCCCCCAAGGCAGCTGCCAAATTGTTAATCCCAACCGGACCACCATCAAATTTCTCAATGATGGTTAGAATTATCTTCTTATCCATCTCATCCAATCCCCTCTTATCAACTTCCAACTTCTCCAAGGCGTACTCCACAATCTCTTTATCAATCACCTCCTTTCCCATCACTTGGGCGAAATCCCGTACCCGGCGCAAAAGGCGATTAGCCACCCGGGGCGTACCTCTTGCCCGTTGAGCAATCTCTAAGGCACCATCATCATCAATCGCCAAATTTAAAATCCGGGCGGAGCGGAGGACAATCTCGTATAAATCAGAAGGGGGATAGTAGTCCAAATGAAAGATGATACCAAAACGGGAACGGAGGGGGGCGGTTAAAAGACCAGAGCGGGTAGTTGCCCCAACTAAGGTGAAATTGACTAACTTAATCTTATGGGTCCGGGCCGCCGGTCCTTTATCAATTAAGATATCAATCCGGAAGTCTTCCAAGGCGGGATAGAGATATTCTTCCACGGTCTTATTGGTCCGATGGATCTCATCAATAAAAAGGACCTCCTTTGCCTCCAGGTTGGTCAAAATTCCAACCAAATCAATCGGTCTCTCTAAGACCGGTCCGGATGTCGTCTTAATCCCGACAAGCATCTCATTGGCGATGATGTGGGCTAAGGTCGTCTTCCCTAAACCGGAAGGACCAAAAAATAAGATGTGTTCTAATGGTTCATCCCTCTTTTTTGCCGCCTCAATGAAGATTTTGAGATTCTCCTTTATCTTATTCTGACCAATAAAATCTTTCAAGTATCTTGGCCGCAGGGTGGCATCATACTGCTCTTCCCCTCTTAATCGCTCCGGTTGGGTTATCCTCTCCTTCACCTCTTCAAAACTTCCTTAATTAAATCCTCAACGCTTTTCTTTTCGTAATCCTCAATCTCCGCAATCTTCTTTCGCGCCTCCTTGGGCGACATCCCCAAAGAGACTAAGGCGTTGATCACCTCTTCGGGGATTTCCCTCTCCTTCTTTTCCGGTTCCTTCCGGTATTTATCACCCAACTTGAAGATAATCATTTCTGCTTTCTTTGGCCCAATTCCGGGAACCTTCTTTAAGGCATCAACCCTTTTCTCTTTTATCACCTTCTTTATCTCCTCACAACTCATCCGGGATAATAGAGAAAGGGAAGCCTTCGGTCCCACCCCTGGACATTGGAGAAGGAGGGAAAAGACCTCTTTCTCCTCCAGGGTGGCAAATCCGTATAACTCCACTTCCTTCTCTTGAAAATAGGGATAGATATAAAGGGAGACCTTTTCCCCCAAATTTCCTAATTTGGTGGTGGTGGAGAGGGGACAATAGATAAAAAAACCAATCCCCAGACAGTCAATAATCACCGAAGTGGGTGATTTCTCCTGAATCTTTCCCCGCAGATAGCCAATCATCTCTTCTCCTTTAACTTTTCCTTTAGATAATAGGCACACGCCAAGGCATCCGCCTCATCCTCACCAACATTATCCGTAATATTTAAGAGATTTTTAATCATATAATTCACCTGCCTCTTTGATGCCCTCCCCTGACCGGTGATCGCCAATTTTAACCGCAAGGGATTCACCTCATAAAGGGGAATCTTCTCCTGCGCCAAGAGATAGAGGATGGCACCCCGGAGGTGACAGGAGAGAATCACGCTTTTTGATGCCTCCTTCTTAAAAAAAAGGGTCTCGCAGGCACAGGATTTAATCTTCTCCCTCCTGATCACTTTCCGTAATTCCTTAATGACAAATTCAATCCTTTCCCCTAAGGATTTTTTCTTATCGGAACGGATGGTGCCATAGGTAATACTTTTTGGGGAATTGGTTCGGGTGGAAAGGACCGCAAAACCGGTTGCGGACAATCCGGGGTCAATCCCTAAAATCTTCATAAAAATTTTATTTCTCCGCCAACTTCTCCATCAATTCTTCGGCGATGTCAAAATCCGCATAGACCTGCTGCACCTCATCCAACTCTTCTAAGGCGGAATGGAGTTTTAAAACCTTCTCTCCCGTCTTTTCGTCCACCGGGGTTAAGGTGAGGGGCAATTTTGTCAACTCCGCATGCTCAATAGGAATCTGCTCCTCTTCCAATTTCTTTTTTACCGCAAAGAAACTGTCTGGTGGGGTGATGATCTGATAAGAATCGCTTTCCGTCTTCATATCCTCCGCCCCCGCTTCCAAAACCAGAGTGAGGAGGGTATCTTCGTCAACTTTCTCCTTAGGGACATAGATAATCCCTTTCGGTTTGAAGCGCCAACTGACGCCACCAGTGGCGGCTAAATTGCCACCGTAGCGGGAGAAGATATGGCGAAGTTCTTGGGTAGTTCGGTTCTTATTATCGGTTAAAACCTTAACGATTATCGCCACCCCTCCTGGTCCGTAGCCTTCATATTCCACCTCTTCGTAATTAACCCCCGGTAGTTCTCCGGTTCCCCTTTTGATCGCCTTCTCAATATTATCACTGGGCATATTCGCTTCCTTTGCCGCTTCAATGGCGGAGCGCAGGCGTGGATTAAAATCGGGATTGCCACCCCCAGTGCGGGCAGCGACGGTAATCTCCCGAATTAACTTAGAAAATAGTTTCCCCCGGGCTTGGTCGGTTTTTGGTTTCTTATGTTTCAGTTTTGCCCATTTTGAATGTCCAGCCATAGGCTTATTTTAAGGATAAATTATAAATTGTCAAGGAGACGGTTTTCATCAAAAATAATCTTACCGAAAATGGGTTATTTAATCAAAAATATCTTACCATTGAAAAAATTTAGGCTCCCTCCCATATTAAAAAGTAATAGAGGGAGCCTTTATGGTTATAACGAT
>JBDRVQ010000056.1 GCA_039801905.1 candidate division WOR-3 bacterium
CCTCAGGGGAGAAATAATCTCATTTATCGGGCGGTCTCTCTCTTTTATGAGAAACTCGGGAAGAGATACGGAACGGAAATTTTTCTTGAGAATCGTATTCCACCGGGAAGGGGTTTAGGCGGCGCCTCTTCTGATGCGGTTACCGTCCTTATTGGTCTAAATCTTTTATTGGAGAAGAAACTTAAGAGAAGAGAACTTTTTATCCTGGCTAAGGAATTGGGTAGCGATTGTCCATTTTTCCTTTTTGGGGGCGCCTGCTACGCTCGGGGGAGAGGCGAGATATTAGAACCGATAAAAATCCCGAAATTGAAATTTTTTCTCTATCTGCCAAAGATAAAAATATCTACCTCTTGGGCTTATTCCCTTATTGACCGGAATTTGACAAAAGAAATTTCTTCTCTTATATTATTAAGAAAGAAATTAGAGAAAGGAAAATTGATTGGTATTCGCTCTTATCTGGTGAACGATTTTGAGAAGGTTGTTTTTAGAAAATACCCAAGACTTTCTCTAATTAAAGAGAAGATTGATAGATATACCCTCGGGGCGCAGATGACCGGCAGCGGCAGCGGATTATTTGGGATTTTAGAAAGAGGGAAGGAAGAGGAATCTTTATCTAATTTGAGGAGGGAGAAAATAAGAGGGATTATCGTGGAGAGTTTGGGGCGTCGTCTAATGGGCAGGACACAGGATTTTGGATCCTTAAATGGAGGTTCGAATCCTCCCGCCCCAGCTATTATTTTATGGCGTTAAAGGTAATTGCGGGCCGACAGGGTCTCTCCTTGGCGGAAAAGATTTGCCAGATATTAAAAATTGACCCCTGGCCTACGACAATTGAAAATTTTTCTGATGGAGAGATTTCGGTGAAGATTGAAAAGAGTGTGCGGGGTGACGATGTCTTTGTTATTCAACCAACACCACCTCCAGCGGATAACATCCTGGAACTCCTCCTTCTCTTGGATGCCCTAAAAAGGGCTTCCGCCGAGCGCATCACCGCGGTGATACCTTATTTTGGTTATGGCCGGCAGGACCGAAAGGATGAACCGAGGGTGCCAATTTCTGCTAAACTCCATGCTGACCTCTTAGAGACTGCGGGTGCCCAAAGGGTTTTGACAATGGAACTCCACGCCGAGCAGATTCAGGGTTTCTTTAATATCCCGGTGGACCATCTTTACTCCGCCAGTGTTTTTGTGGAGCGGCTCAAAAAAGAAGACCTTACTGATTATGTGGTGGTCTCCCCGGATACGGGTGGTGTGAAAAGGACTCGGGCTTTTGCTCAGAGGTTAGGCAGACCAATGGCGATAATTGATAAGAGGCGAGAAAAATTTCCGGGGAGTAAGGGGGTAGAGGTTATGAATCTGATTGGTGATGTGCGTAATAAATCTTGCATCATCTTTGATGACATCATCTCAACGGGAAAGACGATTATTGAGGTGGTTCAGTTCTTGCAGAAAAATTCGCGACCGAAAGAGATTATTGTCTGTGCCGCTCATGCCGTTTTTGCTCAAGACTGTTTGGAAAGATTGTCGGTGGAAAAGATCAAAAAGATTTTTGTTACCGATACCATCACTTTGCCGCCCGAAAAAATCAATGATAAGATTGAAATCCTTTCCGTGGCACCAATTTTTGCAGAAGCAATAAGAAGGATCCATAAAGGGATGTCGGTGACATCCCTTTTTAAATAAAAGGGAGAAGATATGGAACTCATCGCTTATCTTAGAGAAAAGAAGGGGAAAGGGATTACCAAAAAACTTTTGAGGGAAGGAAAGATCCCAGCCATTCTTTACGGTCGGGGAGAGGAGTCAGTAAAATTGTATGTGGAAGAGAAAAGATTCCTCGCCCTTTTAGAAGAACTGAAGGGGAAGGCACCAATTTTCACCCTCTCGTTTGCGGGAAAGAGTGAACGTTGCATAATGAAGGCAATTCAGAAGGACCCAATTAAAAACCGGTTTATCCATATTGATTTTCAAAAAATCCATCCCGAGGAGGAGATTGTCGTGAAATGCCCAATTGTCCTTTTAGGAACCGCTCCCGGTGTGAAAGCCGGTGGTATTCTTGACCATCACTTGCGGGAAGTGTCAATAAAGGGAAAAATTGACGCCATACCCCCAAGAATTGAAGTGGATATATCCCAATTGCGTTTAGGTCATAGTATTCATCTCTCGGATATAAAAATTAGCGGCGGTCATTTTCTTTTGCCTCCGGACACACCTGTTGTCTCGGTTCTTGTACCCAAGAAATTAGAAGAGGTAAAACCAGCAGAGGTGACGCCAACGCCAGCCCAACCGGAAGCGGTGGCGAAAGAGAAAAAAGAAGAGAAGGAAGGAGAGGAGAAGAAGGGGAAGTGAGATTGACTTTTCGGGAAATAGTGGTAGGATTAAAAGTGTTTGAAAGTTGGGAGGAAAAATGAAGTACTTATTTGCTTCTGTTTTTTCTTTTTCCCTCCTTTTCTCTTTTATTTACGCCGAGAGAAAAATGGAGGCGCGGGTCTATTTTCAAACCGCCGAAGAACTTTTCTCTAAATTGGGCAACTTCTTTTCCGAATTAGATGTGGCAACGGGCGGGGAAACAGAAACCGGAGAATCCTATATTGTGATAATTACAACCGAAGAGCAACTGGAAAAGATAAAAGGGAGAAATTTAAGAGTGGAAATAACCTATCCTGATATAAAAGAGAAGTTCCGGCTGATGACGGGAGTAGACCCCGATAAACCAGAGCTCTTCCGGGATTTCGGTTATTTCTTCACCTATTGGGAGATGATTGATACCCTTAACCGGATGAAAGCAAATTATCCCGCGATCTGCTCGATAATGAATATCGGAAATTCCCATCAGGGAAGACCCTTATGGACCTTAAAGATTTCGGATAACCCCCAAGTTGATGAGTTAGAACCAGCAGTCTATTTTAATGGGGCAACGCACGCCCGAGAACCAGGAGCAACACATTGTTGTATTGACTTTGCCAGTTGGCTTCTAATGAATTACGGTAGAGACAGTCTTGTTACCTGGCTGGTAAATAACCGGGAAATCTATTTTACACCAGTGATGAACCCGGATGGCTATGTTTATAATTCCGATTCTGGTGGTTCAACTGCTAACTGGCGGAAAAATCGGAGAATAATCCAATCGCCCTATGTGGGAGTAGACTTAAATCGGAACTACGGCTATAAATGGGCCTATGATAACTCTGGTTCCAGTGGTAGTCCTTCTTCTGAAACTTATCGGGGACCTGCTCGTTTTTCGGAACCAGAAACTCAGGTGGCAAGAGATTTTATGCTTACTCAGAAAATAAGAACCCAACTTGATTACCACACCTATGGCAGATACAATATGTACTCTTGGGGTTATGCCACAACCTTACCACCTGACCAGACAACACTGCAAGAGGTTGTTGATACCTTCCGGATGTATAACGGCTATCCCCAAAGTCAGACCGGACAAATTGCTCGGGTCCTATATTTGGCAAATGGGGTAAGCACCGATTGGGAATATGCCGATACTTTACACGAAGGTGTTAGGAAGTTTGTCACCTATGCTTTTACGATTGAATGGGGAACTAATGATTTCTGGTACGGGGCAAGTAATCCGACTTACGTTGATAATGAGAATCAGTTAAACCGGGGAAACAATCTCTTTTTGACTAAGGTTGGGGGTGTTTTCTTTGAACCGAGGGGCGTTTTTATTAATGATACCCTAATGGGGAACCGGACTGGTCAATTGGATCCCGGGGAAAATGCTTATATCTGGTTTAAATTACGGAACCGAGCCATTAATCCTGCTGATTCTGCCTATTCTATTTCTGGTGTCGTCCGTTCCTCTGATTCTCGGGTTACGCTAATTGATAGCACATTCACCCTGCCGGTGATTCGGAGAAAAGATACCTCAAATACCCGAAGCGCTATGTTAAGAATTTCCGCAAACTCCAGTATTCCACCAAATACTATTGTCCGACTACGAGTTGTGCTTTCTTATCTTGACGATGGCTTTGCGATGAGTCAACCATTGGATTATTCAATTACCATTGGTCCCAATATTGTTTCGGTGGAGGAGGAAAAAGGAGAAGGATATTTCTCTTGCTTCCCAACAATAGTAAGAAAATCTCTGCGTTTATCTTCAAGTTTCTTATCAGGTGGGGATTTCCATTTCCGGATTATTTCGGCTGATGGTCGGATTCTTGAGGAAGGGAGAAAGGAAAACTTACCTAGGGATTTCAATTTGGAAGAGGGTATCTATTTCTTAGAAGTGAAGGATGGTACAAACAAGGAGATAAGGAAGATAGTATTGGTTAAGTAAGGAAATTAAAGAATCTCTCTTTTCATAGCTTATACTGAAATCAGTAAAAAAGAAAGGAAATTACTCCTTACCCCTCTAAAACCTACTTATTTCGTTAGTCGGGTTTTTATTTAATTACCACCAACTTTCCAATTGTGGTTTCTTCTTCGCTTTGGAGACGATAAAAATAAATCCCATTTTTCACTTTCTTTCCTTTTTTGTCGGTTCGGTCCCAGAGGATGGAAGATTTGCCGGCTAATTCTTTAATCACTTTTCCTTCACTATTGTAAATCGTTATCGTTATTGGATTTTCTTTATTCATTAACGAAGAGAAGATAGCAAAATCACTAAGGGGATTGGGATAGACTGTATGCTGGATTTTAGAAATAGGTGTTTCTTCAACTGCTACGAACTCATTTATCTTCTTCTTTGCCCCCTGATAGACGAACTTATTGGAGTCGGGTTGCATATAGTCATCCTGAATGAAAACAACCACTTCGCAGCGGCTTGGATTCCAATCGGTTGAGAGGGTGTAATCGCGATAGCGGGTGATTGTCTGGCCACCAGGGATAGTAACAACTTCCCCGTTCCAATCGGGCAGAAAATCCCTTGCCACATGATTATGCCAGGGGTCATTGTTTGGTCCCAGGTAATAGAGGCTATCTTCCACAATTACAAATTGAATTCTTCCGGTAATGGGTGTAGGGTTCTCATTAGTGAAATCAGCGGTTATTCTGCCAGAGCGGGTAGTTGGGTTGTAGGTTCCACTGACAGTAATTAAAACCGATGCGTCTGCATACATCCGGGCTTCAATCGCTCCCCGCCAGAGATTATAGTTATAACCGGCTCTTGTTCCATCTGCCCAAAGATAAGGGGTAACATAGTACCACTGACCTCCGGAGTAATATGGTGGTGGGTAGTAATACATCCTCTGTCTGGCTTCGTAGGAATAAAGGGGATAAGCGTTGTCAATATGTAATTCAATGGCGGCTACTCGGGTTGGATAATCAGCGACAATCTGGTCCAGCGCACGGCTGGCAGCGGCACAGGAGCCTCAATCTTCCTGATATAGTTCTTCGGCAACTACTATCCTTTCTGCCCCGAAAACAGCAAGGGGGAGAAGGATTAAAAGAGAGATGAGATACTTCATAATTCCTCCTAAAACTTTGCATTATAAGTATCAAAATAAAAAAGTCAATGGAGGCGGCGGGAATTGAACCCGCGTCCGGAGAGTTTGAGGCTTAAGTTCTACATAGATAGTCGGTTTACTATTTCTCGTTAACCCTTTCGCCAACCGACAGGCAAGGGTTAACCAGTCTCAGTATCTCTTAGGTTCTTACCCCTGAGACGCAGGTAAAAACCGCATCACCCAATCTCTAACCCTTTCTTGCCCCGGGTGAAAGGGCAAGAAGAGTTGGCGGTCTTATTATGCCGCCAGTGCGTAGCTGCTGTTGGCAGCTGTTTTTTTTCTCTATCTATCTTTAACGAGGCGATAGAGAGCCTCGCTATGCCCTTAAGCCTCGCAATCACTCCGTCGAACCCATTCGCCCCCACAAAAAATATTATAGGAGAAATAATAAAAAGTCAACCCTCCGGTTTTCATCAAAAATAATCTTACCGAAAATGGGTTATTTAATCAAAAATATCTTACCATTGAAAAAATTTAGGCTCCCTCCCATATTAAAAAGTAATAGAGGGAGCCTTTATGGTTATAACGATG
>JBDRVQ010000057.1 GCA_039801905.1 candidate division WOR-3 bacterium
GGTTCCTTTTGGTTTTGGAAAAAAGGTGAAGAAAGGAGGGGCGATAACTTCGGATGGCGAGCGATTCCTCTACATTACAAAGGGTTCAAATACCAGAGAGTTTTGGCGTTATGACACTCAGAATAAATTTTGGGATTCCTTGCCTTTGGTGCCGATTGGTGCCGGCAAAAATCTGAAAGGTGGCACGGGTATGGCTTATCTCAATGGTTTTGTTTATCTCTTAAAGGGTTCAAAGACCAATGAGTTCTATGCCTTTGACTGCGCCAATAACACCTGGATTGAGACTCTACCAAAAGCACCAGAAGGCACTTATAAAGGCAAAGGTTATGGCGATGGCTCTTGTTTAATCGCCTATGATGATAATACCCTCTATGCATTAAGGGGTAAGTATAATGAGTTCTATAAGTATGACATCTTGGCTCATACCTGGGAAAAAGATTCTTCTATGCTTTTCACTCATCCAATGTGGAATAAGAAGAAGAAGGTTGGCGAAGGTGCGGCAATGACCTTAAAGAGTGGCAAGATTTGTGCCTTCAAGGGAAACAATACCAAAGAGTTCTGGTCATTTGACCCAACGACTAAGTGGGCAGGCTTAGAGACAATCCCCAAACTCCCGGATAAGAAATATGTGAAGGGTGGTGGTGGACTCTGTACTTGGGTTGATGGCACAATCTATGCCTTAAAGGGAAATAATACCACTTCCATTTGGAAATATACCAGTGAAGATTTAACTTTGGTCCTTCCTTCACCGAATATCGGAACTCAGGAGTTAACTCATAGGACTTTTATCCAAATTAACTCCAATCCGACCAAGTGCTTAACCAAGGTCTACTACAATCTGCCGAAGAGAGAAGTTGCGGTCTTAAAGATTTATAACACCTTAGGAAATTTAGTTTATTCGGCAAAGAGCGATAAAGGTAAATTTACAATAAAGAAACTACCAGCAGGAATTTATCTCTTACGGTTTGAATCCGCCTCCGGTGGATACAAAGAAGAGAAGAAGTTAATCGTTGTCAAGTAAATAAATTTTTGACTTTTATCCCGTCTTTATTATTATATTAAAGGTGCCGGCGTGGCTCAGGGGTAGAGCAGCGGTTTCGTAAACCGCAGGTCGGCGGTTCGAATCCGCCCGCCGGCTTCTAATCAACCTCTAAGGCTTCAATCTCACAATCTCTTCCTCTAATGATTTCAATCTTTACCCCTTCGCACTTCGGGCAGGCAAAAACAGGAAGAACAAAATGGAAAGAAGGTTCCTCTTTTAAGGGAATTGGACCTTCATAACCACAATTTTGACATCTTAATTGAGCAGGAACTTCCTTAACTAAAATCTCTGCCTTTTCGCCCACCGTTCCTTTTAACCCTTCCTCAATCCAGAACTTTAACTGTTCACCATTCAGAAAGGTCAATTCGCCAACTGCCAATTTTATCCGGTAGATTCTTTTTACATCTTCTTTTTCTATTACCTTTTTAATCGTCTTGATTATTGATTGGGCGGTGGCAAATTCGTGCACTATCTTTTTAAACCCAAACCGGCAATCACCTCCGAAATCCCTTCCCCTTTCTTCGCCATCGTGGGAATGACCTCTATCTTCGGTTTTAGAGTTAGAATCTCTTTTTTCAATTTACTAAAAGAAACACCCATCTTCTTTGCCAAATCCTTCTTATTGACCACAACCAAATCCGCATCAAGAAAGATATAGGGATGTTTCAAAATAATATAGGGACCCTCGCTAAAAGAGACAACCACAATCCTTTTTTGACTTCCCAAGGGAAATTCTGCGGGACAGATTAAATTTCCCACATTCTCAATGAAGATGAGGTCAAGACTTTTTAAGGGCAATTCCTTTAATGCCTTCTTAATCAGATTGGCATCCAGATGACATTCCTTTCCGGTATTAACCTGAATAACCTTTGCCCCGGCTTTTGATAAACTATCGGCATCAATCGTTGTCGTCAAGTCGCCGGCAATTGCCGCGATCCGATATTTTTTCCTTAATCTTTTTACCATTTGAGCAATGAGGGTTGTCTTACCGGAACCAACCGAACCCATCACATCAATCGCCAGGATATTATGCTCATCAAGAACTTTTCGGTTCTCTTCCGCTATCTTCCGATTTTCCCTTAAAAGACCCTCCTCCAATTCAATATCAAAAACTTCTCCTTCCTTACTTCTTATTATCTTCATAACCTATTTTAATTAAAATATATCAATTAGCAAGAGTAAGTAATTTACTACCCTTAATCCCTCGGGGTCATCACTTAATTGGACTTGCTTAACACCTCTAAATAATAAGTTGTCAGCAAGGGGAATTCCTCACTAAAATAAAAAACGCCCCCGAAATTTCCGGGGGCGTCTCCTCTTTAGAGAAATTGGGCTACTTCACAACGATTAATTTCTTCTCTTCTTTGTATCCGACGGAGGCGAACTCAAACCGTAAGAGATAAATTCCCGCTGGTAGTTTCTTAATCTCAAACTCACCTTTATCACTCTTCGAGGAATAAACCAAACTTCCTAAGGTATTATAGATTTTGAGAGTAGCAACCTCTTTTTTCGGTAAATGATAATAAACCTTGGTTAAGCCCTTGGTCGGATTGGGTACTACCGAAATTCCGATCTTTTTCTCTGAAACATTTTCCATTGCCGCTGAAGTTAACTCTTTAACTAAGATACCGGATGCCGGATAATAGAAGAACTCATTGGTATTATTACCGATAAGGCAGAAAAGACCAGAAGCGTATTCCGAACTGGTTAATGACCGGCCGCATTTTATCCCTTTTGTCGCCTCTGTAATATCACCAAGATATTGCCAAGAATTATTATTCGGATTGTAAGCCCAGAACTCTTTGGTATTACCGCCTTTCACCGCATAGACCCTGCCATTGAACCATTCAATACAACCACCCTCCTTCACCTTTTTCTTCTTATTTACCGCCACTAAAGGAAGGGATTCAAGTGTCACCCAAGTTGGAGATTCCGCACTCAGGTCGCAGAACCAGAAGTAATTCTTCTTACCACCGCCTTGGAGGAAATAAATCTTTCCCCCATCAGCATAAGTGAGACCACTACCAACCTTTGCCTTCTCACAAGGTAAGTTTTGGGGAAGCGCATTCTCCCAATTACCAGTCTCAAGATTAAATCTCTTCCATTCGTTATTGCTGGCGCCACTTCCGGCATAGATATAATTGCCACCGTAGTTCACATAACAGGCAAATCCGCCTTTCATCCCCTTGGTGAAACCGGGCTCATTGAGAGGAGACCAGGAATTAGAAGAAGGATCATATTTATAGAACTCATTTGTGCCACCACCCTTAAAGACATAGACATATTCTTCATCGTCAACGATATAGGCGCCTTTCTTCACCTTCTTATTCCGCTCCCCGCTCGGTAGAGAACAGGCAACCGACCAGGAATTACTATTGATATTATAGCGCATAAAGTCTTTGGTATTATTCCCCAAGATGAGATAGACATTTTCACCCAAAGCCGTAATACCACCACCACCTTTCACCTTCTTATTGCTCAATTGCCCACTAACCTCAGGCATCTTCTCCCAATTGGCATAGCCGGGTAAAGAGGCTTCAATAATTGAGAAACCCCAGGCGCTTCCGATATAACCATAAGAACCTAAGGCATGGACCGCCATATAATCATCACATGCTGGTTTATAGTAGCCAAAAAGGGTAGGATTTGCCGGATTTGACACATCAATCACTCTGAGACCTTTTTCATCGGCTACAATAAAGGCATACTCCTTGATCGGCAAACCACCACGGGTGACGGAAACTTCTGTGTACCAAAAATTCTCTTCCTGATATTGCCCCAAGAAGTCGGGGTTTTCCGGATTGGTTATATCATAGATTTTAAGGAAAGCGTTTGGGTAAATACTTCCAATAAGGTAAAGGCGATTGCCAAAAACCGAAAGACTATGCGGATAGAAATCTCCTGTGGAAACAAAGCGCACAAGAGATGGTGCATTAGGGTCCAAGACATTAATTATATAGAAGCCGGAAGAACCGGTTGAAGAATTATAACCAGAGATATAAGCATAAGAACCGGAGATAACGATATCGTCAAATAAATACCCATCATCTGGATAAAAGAAACCTCTTGGTGCAGGAGAGTTCGGATTACTAATATCCAAAATCTGAAGGAAATTCCACATAAGATAAGCATAATTATCGGAGACTTTAACATTCCAGAAATATCCGGGGTAGGTGCTTCTCCTTTGGGGAATTTGGGGATTTGAGATGTCAATGATATATAAAGAATCCCAAGCAAGGACATAGGCATAACTGTTTCTCACATCCAGAGCACGCGCTCCGCTGAGAATATATTTTCCAACACTCTGGGGATTATTCCTGGGAACAATTCTTATCACCTGAAGACCGGAATCAGAGGCGACATAGGCATATGTTCCTGAGACAAAAACATCTCGGATTTCATTTCCTTCTTCTCCTTCTTCAAATTCGTATTCTCCGGCTAAAAAGACACCACCAGTTGGGTCGGTTAGGTCAATCACCTTAAAGCCATCACCAACAACATAGCCATAGGTTTTAACCGGACCAACCCTCACCCGAACATCTCTCGCTTCTACATTGGCAATGCCAATCCGGTAAGGATTATGTGGGTCGGCAATATTAATAATCTTTAAGCCATCCCCACTGGCAATATACGCATAGTTCCCAAGGACAAATATTGCATTACCACCTTCCCGCAGCCGAGCCAAAAGACTTGGACTTTCTGGATTAGAAACATCAATAATACCAAAAGCCCTTTTCCAAAATTCATCATAGCCAACAACATAGGCATAATCCCCTGAGACATAGACATCCCAAATATGCCAATCAGTGAATGAGCCAACGAACCCGGGATTAGACGGGTTAGAGATGTTGATAATATAAAGACCCTCATCGCAGCCAACATAGGCGAGGTCATTCTGAACAAAGACCTTATTGGCAGAAATCCCTTCATAAGAACCAACTTCATTAGGAGAGGATGGGTCAGAGACATCTATTATCCGTAGACCGAAATTCCAATCCGCAACATAGACATAAGGGAAAGAGAAAGCAACACCCATTGCCCAATTTGCCGGGCATTCGCCACAAATATAAGGATCATGAGGATTATTTGGGTCAAAAAAGTCAATTATCCTTAAACCTATATAAGCATCCGCGACATAGGCATACCTATCAGAGACAACAACATCCTGAGGATAATAATTTAAAGTAAGAGAACTAATCTCCTCAGGATTTGCTGGGTCGGTAATATCAATAATATGAAATTCGGCTGGCCAACTACTTACCGCATAAGCATAATCTCCCTGAATATCAACCCCAATTCCATCCCAATTTCCGCAACCACCAACGACCGGTGGTCCGAAATCATTAGCATCATAGATAAAGAGAAAATTCTCACCCGTGAGGTAAATCATCCGATTCTGAACAGAGAGTCCATCACCTTCTTCCGTAATCTCACCATCAGTTTCAAGATGGCAGACTAAAATAGGGTTTTCTGGATTATAAATATTAATGATGAATACCTCGTTGTCTGCTGCTAAGTAAGCATAATCACCTTCTATCTCCATCGTTAGACCATAGACATCTGCCAACTGGGTAACAAGAGAAGGGTTTTGTGGGTCAGAGATATCAATCACATAAAAACCATCTTCACCAAAGACAAAGGCATAATTCCCTTGAACTTTACAGTCCCAAATATCATAAATTGGCAGAGAACTCATTTCGGTTGGATTTGTCGGGTCTGATAAATCAATAATGGCAAAAAATGCCCAGTCTTTAATCACATAGGCATAGGAACCAGAGACCGCAATCTGCCAGCAGGGGTTATCATATTGAAGATAGCCAACATTAGTTGGTGGCTGGGTTGTGATATCAACAACCCGGAATCCCTTTTGGTCACCAATATAAGCATAATTTCCCTGCACCACCACATCATAAAGGGTA
>JBDRVQ010000058.1 GCA_039801905.1 candidate division WOR-3 bacterium
ATGTCGGTAATGCCCCCATCATATATCGCTGACCATAATTGGGTACCGTTGGCATTGTACTTAACCGTTCCGTAATCAAGGACCTCCCCATAACCGTTAGCGTAACCCGTGACGTAGACATTACCGGAATTGTCAACTGCGAGACCATGCGCCTCATCATCCAAGTTCGCTGGACCGTTGTATCTTGCTACCCAAGCCTGGGGAAAGAGGAGCGTCGGAATGAAAAAAAGAGCAATTAGAGATATATTGTGAAGGTTTCTCTTTATCATAAATCCTCCCGCTCTTCTTCCTATTATAAATATAACATACATTATAATAAAAAATTTTTTAAGGTCAAGGGAGATTTTAAAAAATTTCAAAAGACCCTAAACCTCAATTTCTAATTTTCTATAATTTAATATTCAAGTAAAGAAGGAAAAAGACAAAAAGGGCGGTGAAGGCAGTGATGTTAAAGGTGAAACCGAAGGCAAGATGGAGGAATCCCAAATTGAGATTTAAGTTCTCTAAGCCAAATCTAATCGCCTTAAAGAAAAAGTCCCTCACCGGTCCTGGGGGAAAGAGTGTTGATAGATATTGGGAAAAGGCCGAACCCAAAATCCCACCGGTAATGATTAAAAGAATGATAAAACCAATCCCTCTCTTTACCATTTCTCCTCCCTTTATAAAATAAGATCAACTCTTCTTCCACATCGGCTACAGGCTTTATCTTTAATCCCAATAACTTCCGCCCGAAAATAATCCCGAACAATTAAGAGATTACCACAGGCGGGACAAACTGTATTATTATTAAAACCCAAAACATTGCCCACATAAACATAATACAACTTCTCTTTCCCAATTTTATAAGCCATCTCTAAGGTCCTAATTGGTGTCGGTGGCAAATCTATCTTGTAATGGGGAAAATAGCGGGAGAAGTGTAAGACCGTCTCCTTACCCAAAGAGGAAACAAATTCTACCAATTCCCCGATCTCTTCCTCCTTGTCATTTTTCCCGGGAATTAAGAGATTGGTTATTTCAATGTGGCAAAATCTCTTTGCCCATCTTATCGTATTGAGAACGGTCTCCAAATCACCTTTCAGGAAATCCCGATAGAAATCTTTTCGGATTGACTTTAAGTCAATATTCATCGCATCAATGTAAGGCAAAATCTCTTTTAACGGCTCTTCGTTCACCATACCATTGGTCACCAAAACATTCTTCATCCCCTTCTCTTTTGCCAATTTCATCACATCCCAGAGATATTCAAACCAGATTACCGGTTCGGTATAGGTATAGGCGATAAACTTGCTCTCATACCTTTCCGCCTCCTCTATTAAACTTTCTGGGGAGAAATAACGACCGGATACTTTCCTTTGGGAAATCTCCCAGTTTTGACAGAAAGGGCAGAGGAGGTTGCAGCCGTAGGTGGCAACCGAAAAAATCTCCTCTCCGGGATAAAAGTGATAAAGAGGCTTCTTTTCCATCGGATCAATTGCCATTGAAACCACTTCGCCGTAATTGAGGGCGAATAATTTCCCCCCGATATTTTTTCTCCCCAAACACCTTCCCACCTTCCCTTCGCCAATCCGACAGAAATTGGGGCAGAGTTGGCAAACGATAAATTCCCCTTCCTTCTTATAATACTTTGCCTCTACCATTTAAGTCTCCTGCCATCACTTAAATAGACAATCGCCTGATAGCCAGGAAATTTCTTAATATAATCCTCTCCCCTTTCCCCTAAGACAAAAAGGGCAGTGGAGAGGGCATCGCAGATTATCGCTTCTTTACCAAAAACCGTCACACTCTTCACCCCTTCCTTCGGATAACCGGTCTTTGGGTCTATAATATGGGAAAATCTTCTCCCTTCTATCTCAAAATAATTCTCATAATCACCAGAAGTGGAGACCGCTCCATCTTTTAAGTTCAAGGTCTCAATCAAACCTTCTCTCCTTGGATCCTTAATCCCAATTTTATAAGAATCACCAAAGACTAAAATGTCACCACCCCCATCAATCAAACCCTTCTTTATCCCGTATCTTTTTAAGATTTCATAAGCCCGGTCAAGCCCATAGCCCACCGCAATCCCGCCCAAATCAATCTTAGTCCCCGAGAGAAGATAAACCGAGTCCCCTTTAATTATCACCCTTTCATCGCCAACCAAATTTCTCTTCTCGGTAATCTCCTCTTCCTTTGGTAAATGATAAGACCTTTGATAAAATCCCCAGATTTCCATTAGGGGATAGATGGTGATGGTGAAGGCACCATCCGTTAAATCGCCAATCTCTCTTGCCTTCCTGATGATGGTGAGCAAATCCCCAGAAGCCTTGAGCCGACCATTTCGATTCAATCGGGAGACCTCAGAACTATCCGAAAAGATAGAGAATAAATTATTATACCTCTTCATCTCGGAGAAGACCTCTGCCAAAGCCTTAGAGACTACCTTCTCTTCTCCCGTTATCTTCACCCGAAAATAACTACCAAAGATTATTTCGGTCCGCTCCATCGTCTTTTCCTTTTGGCAAAAGAGAAAAAGGAGAGGAAGGATTTTTATTAAACTTTTCACCGGATTAGGCAATTGTTAGCCATTCGGTCTTTGCCCGATTCCATTCGTAAATGGGATGGCCAATCCCCGTATAGAAATCCTTTATCTCCTCTTCGGAAAAGCCTAAACAATCTTCCAAGATTGGTGCTAATACCGAAAGGGCATTCTCGGAAAGGACAGTTCTTTTTGAGATATGTCCGAGATAAGGGGAAGGTGAGACGGCAATCGTAAAGCCACCGTAGACATTAATATGGAGCATCACATGTAAATCCGAAGAGCCGTCGCCGACATAGATTACCCTTTCCCGCGGGATGTGCTCCTTTTCCACCAACTCATCAACGATCGCCACTTTGCCCTGTCCCGCCGCGGTCCTTTCAATCTCAATAATCTTCCCCTCTTGGTCAAAGAGAAAATCTGTGCCAAAAATTCTTTCTTTCGGCAATATCCCTTCCAGAGACCTTTCAATTAAAATTCGGGGGCAGGCGGAGACGACATAGGAGATAAACTCACTTCCCTTAATCCCATTCTCCAAAACCGAAAATAGTTCTTTCACATCTTCCTTTAATCTTATCACCTTTCCCGCTTTAATTAAAATCTCCTTTGTCACCCGATTCTTATAATCCTGGTCGGAGACCAAGAGGTAAGCCAATTCCCCACCCAATTGGGTAATATTTCTCTTGCGCAACTCCTTCACCTTCGCTAAAAATGTCTCCGGTTTGATACCAATCATCTGAGAGATTAAAACCCCGGAATCATCAAGGGAGAGTGTCTGGTCAAAGTCGGAGACGAAGAGAAACTTCTTTTTTAATTCCTTTCTTATTCTTTTCATCGCAACCTATTCTATGCTCAGATTAGAATTTGTCAACAAAACTTACTCCGCTTTCTCTTTATTAATTCAACAAATGCCTCCAGGCGGGTCAAAAGACCGGTCTTGGAGGTGTGCTCATCAAAGGATAGGGATAAGACCGGCACATCATAATCTTTACTCACTTCCTTCAATGCCTCCATTGCGATATTCTCCGGCATACAGGTAAAGGGAAAAATATGAATTATCCCATCAACCCCCTTTTTGATAAAATCTAACGCCTCCCCTAAGGTTCTTATCGCCTCCCCTCCGGGCGAATCTTTTAAGTAGCGCCGCGCCAAAAAATAGAATTTCAAAAATTCCCAGTCCAATTTCAGAAGATGCATTAAGTGGCGATAAAGGCTCCTCTTCGCCAAAACCCAAACCCCCATCCTACCCAATTCCTTCTCCATCTCCTGATTGGCGAAAGGTTCAATCATAAAGTATATCTCACCAACCAGACCAACCTTCAAGAGGTCATCTCTATCTTCCACCCAAAGGATTTTTTTTATCTCTTTTTTTAACCAGAGGATTTCGGAAAACTTCTCCGCCCTTTCTATCTTCTTTAAGAAAATCTTCTCTAATCTTTCGGCCTCGGCAAAATCAACCGCCCTCTTTTTTCGTAGCAATTCCTTAAAATCTTCAATTAAAGAACTCTTCGCCAATAGTAAAATTAAAGCCCGAATCACCTTATGGGGAGTGGTGGCAAAGATCTTGGGCATCTTCTCAAAAACAAATTGGTAAGGGGTATATTGGGAGACCGGATAGAAATTGAAACTGCCACTTTGGACAATCGGTCCTTTCTCCCGCAAAATCTTCTCTTGTAAAAAGTGGTAATAACCGAAACGGCACTTCTTCGCCCCAGCCGCCATAAATAAGGTATCCGCCCCCATCTCTAATGCTTCGTAAAAGTTACCAAGGGTAATCTTAAAAGGGAGGCAGATCATCTCCGGTGATAGTTTCACCCCAATCTCTAAGGTCCTCTTGGTGAGATCTCTGGGAAGAATGACTTCCGCCCCTAAGTTTTTTAAGAAGGATTTTAAGGCTAAGGTCTCATAACCAAAAGATGGGAAAGAGGCTCTCATTTACCATTTTGCCTATTTATCATATCAAGAAAAGCCTCCAATCGGGTAATAATCCCTGCCTTTCCGGTATGCTCATCAATCACCAATTTTAAGAAAGGAATCTCCCTCTCCTTTGCTTCCCTCTCCATAATCTCGCCAATTAAGGAATCCGGTCCGCAGCCAAAAGAGAAGATAAAACAGAAGGCGTCCAATTTATCTAAATAGAATCTAAAGGCGTTGTAAAGTTCCCTCTCAAATACCCAACGGATATTCTTCGCAAAACCATCTTTATTATGGAGAATAGAAATTGGCAAATCCTCCTTGGTGTAGACCAAAAATCCTTTCTCCTGAAAGAAGCGTATCACCTCTTTTCCCAGATAATCCTCGTTTAAGTTATAGAAATGGCTAATCAAACCAATCTTTTTCTCTTCCTTTGGAAAAGAGGGAGGCTGGGAAGGAAATCTTAGAAAAGGACGGGCTTTCAGATAGGCAAAAAGAGACTTTAACGGATTTTTGGTTAGATAAATCCCGTAAAGAAAATGGGGAAGAAATAGATTATTTTTTATCTTCGGGCTATCAATCGGAAAATGGCTCACAAACCGGGCACAATCCGGAACACCGATCATCTTCGGACAGGCGAAGAGTTTATCCCTTAAGAAGACAAACCGGGGAAGAAAGATTCGCTCAACCTCCTTAAAATTCCTAACGTGGCCAATGAGAATCTTGATCGGCAGACAGACCTCCGATGAGATATTCTTCACCCCATCTTCTAAGATCGCCTTATTGGTAATTGGGGAAAGGAAAACTTCCACTCCTAAATTTT
Organism: candidate division WOR-3 bacterium; assembly: GCA_039801905.1. Taxonomy (NCBI): domain Bacteria; kingdom Pseudomonadati; phylum Caldifarciminota; species Caldifarciminota bacterium. The sequence continues at coordinate 5,253 of JBDRVQ010000058.1, forward strand.
GGAAAAAGACCTCCCAGAATTTTCCGTAGCGGTGATAGAAAAGCGCCCTCGGGATACCGATCTTCACCAATAATTTTACAAAATAATAAGGGGAAAGTCAACTCCACGGTTTTCATCAAAAATAATCTTACCGAAAATGGGTTATTTAATCAAAAATATCTTACCATTGAAAAAATTTAGGCTCCCTCCCATATTAAAAAGTAATAGGGGGAGCCTTTATGGTTATAACGATG